>NZ_JBSHDN010000189.1:0-12232 GCF_053616335.1 Nocardiopsis sp. NPDC055824 | reverse complement strand
CCGCCGGGGTCCCGGCGGGGGCGGACGCGACGCGGAGAGGCGCGCCGCCGGCCGTACGGGCCGGGGCACGCCGCGGCGGGTCACAGCAGGAAGAGGGCCAGCACCTGGATCGCGGCGAAGGCGGCGACGCCCTCGACGGCGGTCGCCACCGTGAGGGTGCGGTAGGCCGTCGCCACCGGGATGCGGCTGAGCTGGGAGACCACCCAGAAGTAGGAGTCGTTGGCGTGCGAGACCACCATCGCGCCCGCACCCACGGCGAGCACGGTCAGGACCATCCCCTCGGGGGAGGCGAGCCCGAGCGAGCCGAGCATCGGCGCGATCAGCGCGGAGGTGCTCACGATCGACACGGTGGACGAGCCCTGGGCGGTCTTGAGCGCCGCGGCGATCAGGAACGGCACGGCCAGGCCGATGCCGAGTCCGGCCAGGTTCTCGGACAGGAAGCCGGTCAGCGGGGAGGCCGCCAGCACGGCGCCGAAGGAGGCGCCCGCGCCGGTGATGAGCAGGATCGGTGCGGCGACGCGGATCGACTCGTGCATCTGCTCGTTGAACCGGGTCAGCTTGCCCGAGCCGCGCAGGAGGGTCGTCGCGGCCAGGAGGCCGATGACGAGCGCGATGACCGGGGTGCCCAGGAACGTGAGGACGTCGAAGGCGGTCCCCTCGCCGATCGGCCGGCCGGGGAGGTTGACCACCGAGGAGGTGCAGATGAGCGCCAGCGGCAGCAGGATCGGCAGGAACGCGGCGAAGGCGTTGGGCAGGCGGCCGTAGCTCTCGCGCAGCTCCTCGTAGGTCTGCGTGGAGATGTCGTCGTCGCTCTCGGCGGGCAGCGGCGTGAAGTCGCGGCGGGAGAACACGGTCGCGTAGGCCAGCCCCGCGAGCGCGGCCACGGCCGAGACCGGCAGGCCGAAGGCGATGACCAGCCCCAGGTTGTCGGCGATGCCGATGTTCTCGGCGGCGGCGAGCGGGCCCGGGGTCGGCGGCACCAGCGTGTGCGTGGCGTACAGGCCGGTCATGAGCGCGATGGCGGTGGCGAGCGAGGACACGCCGGTGCGCAGGGTGATCGCCTTGCGCAGCGAGTTGAGGACCACGTACCCCGAGTCGCAGAACACGGGGATGGAGACGATGTAGCCGATCAGCGTCATCGTCAGGTTCGGGAACCGGGTCCCGATCACCCGGATCAGCGCCTCGGCCATGGAGATGGCGGCGCCGGAGCGCTCCAGGATCACACCGATCATGGTGCCGAAGAGGATCACCAGGCCGATGTTGCCCAGGGTGCTTCCGAAGGCCGTCGTCACGGTGGTGACGATCTCGCCGAGCGGAAGGCGGAAGGCGAAGGCGCCGAGGATGGCGGCGCCCATGAGCGCGAGGAAGGGGTTGACCTTCCAGCGCGCTGTGGCGAGCACGATGCCCGCCACGAGGACGATGAGGATCAGGAGCGCGGTCACGTGCGGTTTTCCTTAGGGATGTACGGGTCGGGTGAAGCTGTTCGCGAGGAGCCGGCAGCAGTTGTAGGCGGCCCAGGTGATGCCGGGGATCGCCTCGTCCTGCATCTGTTCCAGGGAGCCCGGGCCCCGCGCGATGGAGAAGGCGGCGGTGATGCCCGAGCGGCGGAGCTCCTCGGCGGAGACCGCGACCCTGCCGGCGATCACCACGACGGGGCGGTCGGCGGGGGTGAGGCGGCGCACCGCGTCGACGACCTTCCCGGCCAGGGACTGGCCGTCGAAGGACCCCTCCCCGGTGAGGACGAGGTCGGCCCGGGAGAGGAGCTCCTCGGCGCCCAGGACGTCGGCGACCATGCGGGAGCCGGGGACGACCTCGGCGCCCATGAGCGCGGTCAGCCCCGCGGGCAGGCCGCCGGCGGCCCCCATCCCGGGGAGGTCGCGGACGTCGGTCCCGGAGGCCTCGGCGAGCACGTCGGCCAGGCGGCGCAGTCCGGCGTCCAGGGTTCGCACGTCCTCGGGGGAGGCGCCCTTCTGCGGGCCGAAGACGGCGGCCGCGCCCTCGTCGCCGAGCAGGGGGTTGGTGACGTCGCAGGCGATGCGCCAGCGCACGCGGCGGGCGCGGGGGTCGAGCCCGTCGAGGTCGACGCGGTCCAGGCCGGTGAGGGCCCCTCCCCCGTCGGGGAGCTCGGAGCCGTCCGCGTCGAGGAAGCGCGCCCCCAGCGCGGCGAGGAGGCCGGTGCCCCCGTCGGTGGTGGCGGAGCCGCCGATGCACAGGAGGATCTCCTCCACACCCGCGTCCAGCAGCGACGACACCAGGGGACCGATGCCCCGGGTGGTCGCGGTCAGCGGCCGGAGGGGGACGTCGGAGACCGCGGGCAGCCCGTTGGCCTCGGCGGCCTCGATGACGCCTGTCAGGTGGTCGGGGGAGAGCCCGTACCTGGCCCGGACGGGCCTGCCGAGGGCGTCGGTGGTGTCCGCGGTCAGCGCGGTCGTGCCCCAGGCGCCGAGCAGGGCGTCGAGGGTGCCCTCGCCGCCGTCGGCGAAGGGCAGGGTCCGGACCGCCACCGGCGTGCCCTGCTCGTCGAAGGCGTCCTGGACGCCCCGGGCCATCGCCGCAGCCACGTCCACCGCCCCGGCACTCCCCTTGAAGGAGTCCGGGATGATGGCGACGCGGAGGGGGGATGCCTCGTCATGTGTGCGAAACGCTGTGGACATGCAGGAGAGCCTAAGCACATCACCGGTGCGTTTCGACGGTGATTCGCCCAGTCTTCCTGGGACTTTATGTGAACCCTGTGTGCGATTCGCCCAGAGCATCACACGCGTACAGGGCCATCTGGAGCGTGGTCAGGTGGTCGGCCCGGCGGATGTCCAGACCCGTCACGGACCGGATCCGCTCCACCCGCTGGAGCAGGGTGTTGCGGTGGACGTACACCGAGTCCGCCGCGGCCTGCATCGAGGTCGTCGAGGCCACCGCCACGACCGTGCGGCGCAGCGCGCCGTTGAGCTCCGCGACCCTTCCCGCCAGGTTCTCCAGGGTGCGCGGGGGCAGGTGGGCGACGGCCACGGCGATCGTCCGCGACCACGGCACGCCGCTCGCCGCGGCGGGGATCAGCCCGGCGTAGCGGCACAGGGCGCGCGCCTCCTCCGCGTGGGCGAGCAGGACGCCGACATCGTCGGTGGGCGCGGTGGCGGTGTGGCGGCTCTCGGGCGGCAGGCCCGGGGCGCGCGGCGCGGGGGCGGCACCGGAACCGACCAGCCAGAGGGCCCCGTGCAGGACGGCGGCCCGGTGCCCGGCGTCGGCGTTGATGCGGACCACGGCCGTCTCGGCCAGGCCAGGAGGGGCGGCGGAGCCGTCCGGGCGCGGGGCGGCGGCCGCCCACAGGGCCAGCGACCAGGGCGGGGCGAGCCCGGCGGCGGCCAGCCGGGCCCGGGCCGCCGCAGGGCGGGCGGTGCCCGAGCTGAGGGCGGCGATGAGGTCGCGGGCCTCGGTGTGGCGCCGGGTGACCGCGTCCTGCTCGTACTCCTGGGCGAGGAGGAGCTGGACGGTCAGCGCGACGACCCGGGCCAGCGGCGCGACCTCGTGCGGGTCCCCCGTCACCCCGACCACACCGCGCAGCTCACCGTCCACCACCAGGGGCTCGTTGGCCCCGGGCCGGTCGGAGGTGCCCGGCTCGGGGGACGTGACGAGCACCCCGCGCCCCTCGGCGATCACCCTCTGGGCGCCGCGGTGGAGGGTGCCGCGCCGGTCGGGGTCCAGGCAGGCGATGATGGTGCCGTGCTCGTCCATCACGTTGATGTTGTGGCTGATCGTCGGGGCGATCAGGTCGACCACGCGCTGGGCGAGGTCGCCGCTCAACGGTGGCCTCGCGTGTTCGGCCATGGCCCACAGGATAGGCGCAGGTGGGAGGGCGGCGGGCCGGGCGGGGGCGTCCCGGCCCCGCCGGTCGGCGCGGCCGGGGCGTGCCGCCGCGGGGCGGGTCCGCTCCCCGGCGCCGTGGGCGGCGCGGTGTCGGAGCCGTGGCCTATCGTCGGAACATGGCAGAGCAGACCACCCGCCCCGGGGTCCACCGGGCCGGTCCGGCCGACTGGCGATGGCTGCTGGGAGCGTTGCGCGCCCGGTTCGAGACCGCCTCGTTCGGAGCGGGGGCCGCGTTCGTCGCCGCCGTGGGACGACTCGCCCAGGAGGCCGACCGTCCGCCCGACGCCGACCTGCGGGCGGGGCACGTCCAGCTCGCCCTGCGCGGCCAAGACGCCGGCGGCGTGACCGCACAGGATGTCCGGTTGGCCGAGCGCATCAGCGCGCTCGCGTCCGACCGGGGGCTGTCCGCGCGACCGGACCGGGTACAGGTGCTGGAACTGGCCCTGGACACGCCTGCGCCGGAGGCGGTGCTGCCGTTCTGGTCGGCCGTTCTCGGCGGATGCGGGGCGGACGGCAGCGTGGTCGACCCGGCGGGAGGACTCCCGCCGCTGTGGTTCCAGGCGACCGGCTCGACCGCACCCGGCCGGCAGCGCTTCCACCTCGACGTCACCGTCCCCCCGGAAGCCGCCGACCGGCGGATCGCCGCAGCGGTCGCCGCAGGCGGACGCGTCGTCGACGACAGCCGCGCACCGGCCTTCGTCGTGCTGGCCGACCCCGACGGGAACAGGGCCTGTGTCTGCACCGAGCTCGGGCGGGACTGAACCCCGCCCGCACGGGGCGTGCGCACCGGACCCGTCGCGGTTCCGGCCGACCGCCCTGTCCACCGGGGGCGCGATCGGCGCCGTGCCGACGCACGCGGGCGGCCGTGGAGCCGGTCGGCGCCTTCCGGCCCGGAGCACCGTCCCCGCACGTGTCCGGGTCACGGGCCCGGACGCGGTGGCGGGCCCTGCCGACAGACCTGATGATCCGGTCCGACATCGGTCCGGCCCCGGACGCCGGGGCGGGCTCCCGGTCGGCGTCGCTGTGGACCGTGGTCCGGACGGTGCCCGCGAGGGCTCCGGCGACGCCCCCTCCGCGATCGCACCGCGGCCGTCCCTGCCCCGGAGGGGCCGCGGGACGGGGCCCGTGTCACGGTCGCGCCCGCACGGCCGGCGCCGGTCGCGTGCGACGGCTCCGGCAGGTCCTCACAGGGCCGCTTCGACCGCCGCGTCCACCGCCGACTGCAGCCTGCGGCGCAGCGCGGCGCTCTCCGGTCTCTTCGTGCACACCTCGATGACCCGCAGGCCCTCCCCCAGGAGCGCCTTGGGCAGGTCGGTGGCCCACTCCAGCCGCGTGTAGGGCAGGTCGGCCACGGCCGCCACACGCTCCATCGACACCCCGTGCGGCGTGCCGAAGACCCGCTCGAAGTCGGGGTGCCCCGCCTGCTCCAGGCCGGAGAAGATCCCGCCCCCGTCGTTGTTGACCACCACGACGGCCAGGTCGGGCCGGGGCTCCCCCGGGCCGATGATCAGACCGTTCTGGTCGTGCAGCAGCGCCAGGTCGCCCAGCAGCGCGTAGGCCTGGCCGCCGTCCGCGCCCTGGTGGGCGAGCGCGGCCCCCACGGCGGTGGACACGGTGCCGTCGATCCCGCTCACGCCCCGGTTGCCGACCAGGCGCACGCCGCAGCGCGCCCGCATGGTGGCGTCCAGGTCGCGGATGGGCATGCTCGACCCGGCGAACAGCAGCGAGCCCGCTGACAGGTGGGAGGCCAGGTCGCGGGCGAGCCTGGGCTCGCTCAGCACCTCGTCCCCGTCCAGGACCGCGTCCAGCGCGCCGCGCGCGGCGGCCTCGGCGAGCCGCCACCTCTCGGACCACGCCGTGCGCGGCGGGGAGGCCGGGTCCAGACCCGCCGGCGGCGCGACCGCCGCGACCACGTCGGTGGCGGTGCGGGCCGGGTCGGAGAACGCGTTGGCCAGGCTTCCCGCGGGGTCGCCCACCGCTCCGGCGGTCACCGCGACGTGCCGATCGGCCCTGCGCAGGAACGCCAGGATCTGGCGGGACAGGTTCGGGCGCCCCACGCTCACCACCAGTTCCGGGGCCTGCCCGGAGACGAAGAGGGGCGAGGCCAGGAGCTGGCGGTAGGTGGAGACGGCGTCCCCCCTGCGCGCGTTGGAGGTGGGCTCGGCCAGGAGCGGCCACCCGGTCAGCTCGGCCAGCGCCAGGAACGGCACCGGGTCGTAGTCGCCGTCGCCGCACACGATCACGCCGCGCTCCGCGGCGGGCAGGACGAAGGGTTCGGGCCGGGAGGGCGGTCCGGGGCGGTTGATCCACGGCCGGCGGTCCGGGCGCCCCTCCAGGGGCTCGGGCCACGCGTCGGCGGAGTCGTCGGGGGTCAGGGGGTCGCGGAAGGCCACGTTGAGGTGGACCGGCCCGGGTCTGCCCCCCACCGCCGCACCCCAGGCGCGGCAGGCCAGGGAGCGCCAGTAGGCGACCATCCCCGGCACCGGGTCGGGGGTGCCCACCTCGGCGAACATGCGCACGGCGCCGCCGTACAGGCCGATCTGGTCCACCGTCTGGTTGGCCCCGGTGCCCCTCAGCTCCGGAGGCCGGTCGGCGGTCAGCACCAGCAGGGGCACCGCGCTCTCGTCGGCCTCCATCACGGCCGGGTGGAGGTTGGCGGCCGCCGTGCCGGAGGTGCACACCACCGCCACCGGGCGCCGGGACGCGCGGGCCAGGCCGAGTGCCAGGAACGAGGCGGAGCGCTCGTCGACGCGCACGTGGACGCGGATCTCGGGGTGGGCGACGAGGGCCAGGGCGAGCGGTGTCGAGCGCGACCCCGGCGCGACCACGGCCTCGACCAGGCCGCCTCGGGCCAGCTCGTCGACGAGGACCCGCGCCAGGGCGGTAGACGGATTCATCAACTCTCTCGATCGTCTCAAGGTGTACCAAGTATCGCCGCGTGGACTCGTCCCCTCCAGTCAACCCCCACCCGGGGCGGAGGTCGAACGAATCCCGCTGTTGTTCCCGGCACATCCGCGCCGGGCGCGCCGCTGCCCGACGCGTCGGCGCCGGTCCGCCGGGCCGGGGCTAGCCGGTTCCGAAGACCTCGTCCGCCGCGGCGCGGGCCGCCTCGGCCCGGGCACGCCATCCGGCGGGGTCCACCTCCACCGCGCGCAGGCTCTCCTCGTCCACCGCCACCGGCCGGACCGGCAGGAACCCGTCCAGGGGCAGCAGCGGGTCCGCGGTGACGTCGGCGGTGAGCATCTGCCCGGTGGCGAGCCCGCACGCGTGGGGCAGGTCCGGCAGCGCCGCGGCCAGGGCCACCCCGGCCGCGAGCCCGACGGAGGTCTCCACGGCGCTGGAGACCACCACGGGAAGCCCGCACGCCTCGGCGACCCGCAGCGCGGCCCGCACCCCGCCCAGGGGCTGGACCTTGAGGACCACGATGTCGGCCGCGCCCGCGGCCCTGACCCTGAGGGGGTCCTCGGCCCGGCGGATCGACTCGTCGGCGGCCACCGGGACGTCGACGCGGCGGCGCACCTCGGCCAGCTCCTCCAGGGTCGCACACGGCTGTTCGACGTACTCCAGGCCGAACCGGTCCAGGGCCCGGACCATGCGCACCGCGGTGTCCACGTCCCAGCCGCCGTTGGCATCCACGCGCACCTTCCCGGAGGGGCCGAGGGCGTCGCGGACGGCCTCGACGCGGGCCAGGTCCTGCGCCGGGTCCTGCCCCCTCTCCGCGACCTTGACCTTGGCGGTCGCACAACCGCCCGCGGCGACGATCGCGCGGGCCCGCTCCGGGCCCAGCGCGGGAACCGTCACGTTGACCGGCACCCGGTCGCGGACCGGTTCGGGCCAACCGAGGAAGGCGGCCTCGTGACAGGCCGCCCACCAGCGGGAGGACTCGCGCGGACCGTACTCGGCGAAGGGCGAGAACTCGCCCCAGCCGGAGGGCCCGCGCACGAGCATCCCCTCCCGGACGGTGACGCCGCGGAAGCGGTCGCGCAGGCCGACCGCGAAGGCGCGCCCCCCGGCGGGGGCGCCCTCCGGGCCGGGCCCGACGGGGGGCGTCACGGGCGGCGCGGGAACTTGTCGAACTCCGGACGCCGCTTCTCCTTGAACGCGTCCCGGCCCTCCTGGGCCTCCTCGCTCATGTAGTAGAGCATCGTGGCGTCACCGGCGAACTGCTGCATCCCGGCGGCGCCGTCGCTGACCGCGTTGATGGCGCCCTTGAGCATGCGCAGCGCCAGGGGGGACTTCTCCAGGAGCTCGCGCGCCCAGGCGACGGTCTCCTTCTCCAGGTCCTCCAGCGGGACCACGGTGTTGATCATGCCCATGTCCAGCGCCTCCTGCGCGCTGTACTGGCGGCACAGGTACCAGATCTCGCGGGCCTTCTTCAGGCCGACGGTCTCGGCGAGCAGCCAGGAACCGTAACCGCCGTCGAACGAGCCGACCTTGGGGCCGGTCTGGCCGAACTTGGCGTTGTCGGCGGCGATGGTCAGGTCGCAGCAGACCTGGAGGACGTTGCCGCCGCCGATGGACCAGCCCGCGACCATGCAGATGACGGGCTTGGGCAGGCGGCGGATCTGCACCTGCAGGTCGAGGACGTTGAGCCGGCCGATGCCCTGGCGGGCCACGGCGTCGTCGCCGATGTACCCGTCGTCGCCGCGGATCTTCTGGTCGCCGCCGGAGCAGAACGCCTGGTCGCCGGCGCCGGTGAAGATGATCACGCCGACCCCGGAGTCGTCGCGGGCGATGTTGAACGCCTGCTGGAGCTCGAACAGGGTCTGGGGCCGGAAGGCGTTGTGCCGCTCCGGGCGGTTGATCGTGATCTTGGCGATGCCCTCCGCGGTCTCGTAGATGATGTCGGAATACTCGCCCGACCGCTGCCAGTCGATCACGCTGCTCACGGCTACTACTTCTCCTCACGGGGACACTGGGGACGACGCGGACGCGCCTTCGTCGGCCGCGTCCAAGCGTCAACCCTACGCATTCTGCCAGGCGAGCCGGGACGAACAGGCACGCACCCGGCCACCCGGTGCCCCGGGGTGCCCCGCCCCCGGTCGCCGCCCGGGGCGCGGGGCCCCGGCCCGGGGTGCGCGGAGCCCGCGGGCGCGGTGGCGGCGGACGGGCGTACCCTGGCGGGCGTGGCACGCGAGAATCAGGTCGAAACCCAGGTCGAGGTCCCCCCGTCCGAGGAGGGCCGCCCCCTCCAGGCCGTCCTCGGACTGGCGCCGGAGCGGTTCGGGGACCTGCTCGCCCGCGCCCTGGACGGCGAGGGCCCCGCCCTGCTGCCCGTCCCCGCGGGCACCCCCGACGCGCGGGTGCGCGACCTGCTCGCCGCGATGCGGCCCTCCTCCCTGCGCGGCCCGGACGGCGTGACCGCGCTCGGGGGCTCCGCGCCGGCGGGCGCCGACACCGCCCTGGTCGTCACCACGTCGGGCTCCACCGGCGCTCCCAAGGGGGTGGAGCTGTCCGCGGAGGCCCTGCGCTCCTCCGCCCGCGCCTCGGTCGCGCGGATCGGCGCCCTCCCGGGCGATCCGTGGCTGTGCGTGCTGCCCGCCGGACACATCTCCGGCATCCAGGTGATGATGCGCGCCCTCGTGACGGGGACCCGGGCGGTGCACGCCCCCTTCGACGTGGACACGGTGCGGGAGGCCGCCGAGCGGCTGCGGCCGCACGTGTCCCTGGTCCCCACGCAGCTGCGGCGGCTCATGGCCGCCGGGGTGGACCCCTCCCTGTTCGGGTCGGTCCTGCTCGGCGGGGCCGCCGCCGAACCCGCGCTGGTCGGGGCGGCCCGCGCGGCGGGTGCGCGGGTGGCGACCACCTACGGCATGAGCGAGACCTGCGGCGGATGCGTCTACGACGGCGTCCCCCTGGACGGCGTCCGGGTGCGGATCGACGCCGAGGCCCCCGGCGGGCCCGGGCGGATCCTGCTGTCGGGGCCGGTGCTCCTGAGCGGGTACCGGCTGCCCCCGGGCAGCCCCGACGATCCGGGAGCGCCGGCCGCCGACGGCGACGGGCGGCTCTGGCTGCGCACCAACGACCTGGGCCGCCTGGACGCGGACGGCCGCCTGACCGTGCTGGGCCGTATGGACGAGGTCGTCAACACCGGCGGCCACAAGGTGGTGCCCGGCCAGGTCAACGCCCTGCTGATGGAGCACCCGGCGGTGGCCGAGTCGGTGGTCGTGGGCCGCCCCGACCCGGAGTGGGGCGAGCGGGTGAGCGCGGTGGTGGTGCCCGCAGACCCGGACGCGCCCCCGACGCTGGAGCAGCTGCGCGCGTGGGTGCGCGAGCGCCTGCCCTCCTACGCGGCGCCGCGGGAGCTGGACCTGCGCGGGTCCCTGCCGATGCTGGCCTCGGGCAAGCCGGACCTGGTGGCGCTGCGGGGCGCCGCCTCCTGAGACCGGGGCCCGACCGGGGCCCGCCCGCCCCGCCGTTACCGCCGCACTCCGCACGCGTGGGACCCTGGGCCCGCCGGGTACCGCGCTCCGCTCCGCGGAGAGGGGCGCTGACCTGGGGGTCGTCGGCGCCGTCCGCCGGCGGTGCCGCCACGGCCGACGACAGCCGGGCCCGGATGGCGGGGAACTTCCCGGAGGTCCCCCGCGTCTACCTGAGTATCCGGTCCCTTCGGCCCCTCTCCCAAGGAGGTCCGCAGTTGGCGCCAGCCATCGGTCCACCCGTTCGTGTCCCTGCGCCCTCCTCGCGGCCCGGCCGGGCAACCGGGCCGGGGCGCGGCCGCACCCGAGCGGGCTCCTTTACCCGCTCGCGCACACGCTTCGCCACTCTCCACCCAGTGATCTGTACCACTCTCGACGATATCCAATCGAGACAGGGAACATTTGACTCCCCGACACGTTGGACATATTGGCGCGTCCAGTCGGCGGGAACCCTCCGCCACGTGCCATACGTCTTGGAAGGGAGGGAGGTGCCCAGATGACGAGCACTGCCCTAGCCGCTTCGGCACACACCGCCGAGGCCCCCGACGGCCCCGCTCAGAACGAGGACGCGGCCGCCGACGCGGCCCTGGCCGACCTGATCACCCGCGGACGCGCCCAGGGACACCTGTCCCTCTCCGAACTGCGTACCGCTTTCACCGCGGCCGGGGTCTCCTCCGGAGACGGCCGATCCATCCTGCGTGAACTCACCGAGAACGGGGTCCGGCTCGCCAACGGGGGCGACGACTCCGCGCTGGTGTCCGATCCTGACGCCGAGGACGACGTGCTGGAAAACACTCTCATCGCCACGGTGCCCGACACCGACGAGGCACCCAAGGCCGCATCCGGCAAGGCAGGGGCGCGCAAGGGCCCCGCCACCCGGAGGAAGGCCCGCACCACGCGGCGCACCAAGAAGACCGAGACCACCCAGGCCACGACCGATCCGGAGACCGGTGAGGCCGACCTCGACGACCAGTCGCCCGCCATGGGCGACTCGGTCCACACCTACCTCAAGGCCATCGGCCGCCGCCAGCTCCTCACCGCGGAGCAGGAGGTCGACCTGGCCAAGCGCGTCGAGGCCGGGCTCTACGCCGAGTACCGGCTGGGCCTGCACGGCGACGTCGACGGCTCCGTCCCGATGTCCGAGGCCGAGGTCGACGAGCTGGAGTGGGTGGCCGAGGACGGCCGCAAGGCCAAGTCCCACATGCTGGAGGCCAACCTGCGCCTGGTGGTGTCGGTGGCCAAGAAGTACAGCGACCGGGGGATGTCGCTGCTGGACGTGGTCCAGGAGGGCAACCTCGGCCTGATCCGCGCTGTGGAGAAGTTCGACTACAGCAAGGGCTTCAAGTTCTCCACCTACGCCATGTGGTGGATCCGCCAGGCCATCCAGCGCGGCTTCGCCGACTCCGCCCGCACCATCCGCCTTCCCGTGCACGTCCTGGAGCTCCTCAGCAAGGTGAGCCGGCTGGAGCGCGACATGCACCAGGCGCTGGGCCGCGAGCCCACCCCCGAGGAACTGGCCCTGGAGCTGGACAAGACCCCGGCCCAGATCGAGGAGCTGCTGCGGGTCACCCGCCAGCCGATCAGCCTCGACTCGACCATCGGCGAGGACGGCGAGACCCGTATCGGCGACCTCATCGAGGACATCGACGCCTCGGAGGCCTCCGAGGTGGTCGACCGCCAGCTCATGGCCGACCAGCTGCGCAACGCGCTCTCCGACCTGGAGCCGCGCGAGGCGACCATCATGTCCCTGCGGTTCGGGCTGATGGACGGCCGCCCGCGCACCCTGGACGAGATCGGCAAGCACCTCGGGCTGACCCGCGAGCGCATCCGGCAGCTGGAGAAGCAGTCGCTGTCCAAGCTGCGCCACCCCAGCCGCGCCCAGCAGCTGCTGGACTTCGCGAGCTAGACGCGGTCCGACACGCGAACGGGGCCGCCTCCCGCACCGGGGGCGCCCC
>NZ_JBSHDN010000188.1:0-12270 GCF_053616335.1 Nocardiopsis sp. NPDC055824 | reverse complement strand
CCGGAACGGTGTCCGGCGGGCGCCGTCGTCGCGGGCCGCCCCGCCCGGGGCCGCGGTCGCGCCGCGCCCCGGCGGCGCGCTCACTCCTTCGCCGCGAGCGGGCCCTCCTTGCGGCCGTACCAGGGCCACCACTCCACCGTGCGCCCGTGCGGGATCATCCGGTCGAGGCGGATGGTCACCCTCAGCGCGAACCCGCCGGCCAGCATCCCCGCCACCAGGTCCGTGAACCAGTGGAAGTGCAGGTAGATGGAGACGGTCGACTGCAGCAGGGCGATGCCCACGATGCAGTACGCCAGGCGCCGGATGATGTGCGGCCGCGCGGCGCCGAACCTGATGATCAGGAAGAGCACCAGCCCGTAGATCAGGATCGCGTTCGCCCCGTGGCCGGAGGGGAAGGCCACATTCCCGGGGCCCATGAAGAAGTCCGGGTCGAAGTGCTTGGCGTGCCCGCGGTTGGTCCCCAGCTTCATCACGGACACCAGGGACATCATCCCCACGACCCCGACCGTGCCCAGCACGATCGGCCGCCAGCTCCGGTGCCAGTAGGCGAGCTGCAGCACCGTGACGCCCAGGACGGGCAGCGCCACGGCACGGGAGGCGACCGTGTCCGGCCAGAGGATCATCGGCTCGCGGAGCACGTCCCAGTAGGGCCGGGGCAGCTCGTTCAGGAAGTTGTCCACCGGGTGCAGCGGGCCCGCCGCGAGCATCGTCATGACGATCAGCGCCACGGCGAGCATGATGGCCACACGGTCGGAGGCGACGCCCCACGCGATCTCGCTCACGCTCGGCCATCGGACCGCGCGCACGACAGGGGGGCCGGGGGCGTACTCGGTGGTACGCACCACGGGGATGGGTCCGCTGTACGGCCCCGCCGCCGGGGTCGTACGCTCTTCCCTGTCGTGTGGTTGGTTCAACTGCCTGGACCGTGGATGTCGGGTCCTCGAAGAGTGCGTCATGTGCTCAGTGCTGTCTCACACGTCGTGGGCTTGCCTGTGGCACCTGGGAAGCGTGGGGGACGGGCTAGCCGTGGTTGCTGGAACTGATCCTGACGTCCTCAGGGTCGACTCGGGGTTGGGACAGGCGCCGGGGTAGAACTACCCCGCTCATCCCGTTCGACGGTCCTACCCGGCGACTGGTTCACTATGTCGTGACCGGCCACCGGTCAGGTCCGTGTCGGGGAACACGCGGCCCAACAGTGCTGGATGTGTCGCGCCGGGTCCTGCCCGGCGATGGTCAACGCAGGTCAAGGCGCTCTTGTCGGACTCATTGCCGTTGCGTGGCCCCTACCACGTACAACGGCGGGTGAGTGTTGCCAACAGATGAGCCTACCCGGACACTTCGCCGCATCGGCGGCACGGCCGCTCAAGTGCGACGCCTCTGCCTCGGGCTTTGCCGTGGGCCCCGTCGGCGGTCCTCGGCGGTTCACCGCGGCGCGACACGTTCGTGAGCCATCCGTTAGCCTTTCGAGGCCTACTGGCCGGTTGACCCGTCGGCGTGTGGCACCCTTCAAAGAGCTTGTACGAAGCTGAGCGAACCGGCCCGGGCACACGGTGGTGTGCGCGGGCCGTGGAACGGAAGGGCCCTGGATGGTCGACCTGCCCCAGTTGCCGGATGATCCCTCGAAGCTCGCGCGCGAGCCGCTGAGGGAGCAGATCCGGCAGGTACTGGTCGAGGGCCTGCTGTCCGGACGCTGGCAGCCCGGCGAGCGGATCGTGGAACGCCGCGTCGCGACCGAGCTGAAGGTGAGCCAGGCCCCGGTCCGCGAGGCGCTCCGGGAGCTGGAGACCCTGCGCCTGATCGAGACCGTGCCCAACAAGGGCGCCCGCGTGCGGGACTTCGGCGTCCAGGACATGGCGGAGATCTACCCCGTCCGCGCCGGCCTGGAGCTCGTCGCCGCCCGGCTGGCCGCGCCCCGGCTCGCCGCCGACCCCTCCGCGCTGGAGCGCGAGGTGGAGGCACTCAAGCGGGCGACCTCGGAGGGGAACGTCTCCGAGCAGATCAGGCACAGCGTGGAGTTCCACCGGGAGATCGTGCGGGCCGCCGACAACAGCGTGCTGCTGCACACGTGGGAGTCGCTGGGCGTCGAGGTGTGGACCGCGCTGTCCGTGCGCTGGCTGAACATGGAGCTGCACGCCAAGGCCGCCGACCACGACCAGATCACCCGGGCGTTCCGTGACGGCGACCCGTCGGTGGGGGACATGGTCAGCGAGCACGTCCTCAACTACGTCGAGGCCGCGCTGAAGTCCCACGAGAGCGTGCGCTGAGGCCGTTTCCCGCCCCGGGGGAGGCGTCCGGGGCCCTCCCCGCGTGTCGCCTCTTCGCCCCGGATCCCGCCTTTCGGCCTTGACCTGCCCCGTTGCACCAAACTTGGGCTATCTGCCGTAAAGTCGTATTGATCGATCATCGATCAGACCGTAGAGTGTGCGCGACGCACGTCACACGTACGCGCGCGCCCCCTCGGATGCGCGGAGTCGTTCATCCGGCCGGTGGACGAACCCTCGCGACCGACACTGCCACGCCGAGCCACGGATGCATAGGGCAGTGGAGACCGGGAAGCAATGCGGTCGGGGGTCCGGGCGACAACTGCACACGAGACCCCACGAGCGCTTCGCGTCCGGGAAGGACGAGCCACGCTTCCCGCGACGCGCCCCGCAACAGCCACAGAGCACCGCAGCCGAATGAGCCCGGCGGCGGCGCACGCCGAGGTCGCGCCCGACAGCGGGACCCCGGCGGGCCTGGCACCCCGGCCCACAGGCCGGGGCGGCAGGCCTTCCCGTACGTAGAAAGGCACACCATGGCTGACACGGCCAAGCCGAAGACCGGCGCCGCCCGGTCCTCAGGGACCCGGCGGCGCGGTCGCAGGGACACCGCCGCCGGCCTCGCCGGCGAGACCCCCGACGTCCTCCTCGACTACTACCGCCAGATGCTGTTCATCCGGCGGTTCGAGGAGCGCACCGCGCAGGCCTACACGCAGGCCCGGATCGGCGGCTACTGCCACCTCAACCTCGGTGAGGAAGCCACCGTCGTCGGCCTGATGACCGCCCTCCAGCAGCGCGACTACCTGTTCACGAACTACCGTGACCACGGGTACGCGATCGGCAAGGGCATGGACCCCAAGCGGGTCATGGCCGAGCTCTACGGACGCTCCGACGGCGTGTCCAGGGGCTGGGGCGGCTCCATGCACATGTACGACACCGAGACCCGCATGCTCGGCGGCTACGGCATCGTCGGCGGCCAGCTCCCGCTGGCCACGGGCGCCGCCCTGGCCATCTCCTACCGGGGCGGCGACGAGGTCGTCATGTGCCAGATGGGCGACGGCACCACCAACATCGGCGCCTGGCACGAGTCCCTCAACATCGCCAAGCTGTGGAACCTGCCCATCGTGTTCGTGGTGATCAACAACTTCACCGGCATGGGCACCACCGTCGACATGTCCTCCGCCGAGCCCGAGCTGTACAAGCGCGGCTCCGCCTTCCGCATCGAGGGCGAGCGCGTGGACGGCCGCGACGTGCTCGCGGTCCGCGACACCGCCGCCCGCCTGGTCGAGCGCGCCCGCGAGGAGCAGACGCCGTTCCTGCTGGAGGCGTGGAGCCACCGGATGAAGGGCCACTCCGTGGTCGACCCGGCCAAGTACCGCACCGACGAGCAGAAGGACGAGGCCCGGTCCGAGGAGAACGACCCGATCGCCCTCTTCGGCGCCAGGCTCTCCGAGGCCGGCATCCTCACGGACGAGCTGCGCGACGAGCTCGCCGCGTCCGTCAAGGAGGAGGTGGCCGAGGCCGCCGACTTCGCCGAGAACAGCCCGCACCCGGACGTGTCCACGCTGTTCGACTACACGTACGCCACGCCCGTCCCCAACGAGTCGCGCCGCATGCCCGCCGACCCGGTGTTCGCAGAGTAGAGAGGGACCGAGCACATGTCTGTGATCACTTACCGCCAGGCTCTGCGCGACACGCTCCGCGCGGAGATGGTCCGCGACGAGAACGTCCTCGTCATGGGCGAGGAGATCGGCGTCTTCGAGGGCTCCTACAAGATCACGGAGGGCCTGCTCAAGGAGTTCGGCCCCCGCAGGGTCAAGGACACCCCGATCGCCGAGGAGGGCTTCGTCGGCGCCGCGATCGGCGCGGCCATGCTCGGCCTGCGTCCGGTCGTCGAGCTGATGACGATCAACTTCTCGCTGATCGCCATCGACCAGATCATCAACCACGCCGCCAAGATCTACGGGATGTTCGGCGGCCAGACCAGCGTGCCCATGGTCATCCGCACCCCCGGGGGCGGCGGCCAGCAGCTCGGCGCCACGCACTCGCAGAACATCGAGCTGTTCTACTCGTTCATCCCCGGCCTCAAGGTGCTCGCTCCCAGCACCCCGGCCGAGGCCTCCGCGATGCTGCGGGCGGCCATCCGCGACGACGACCCGGTCCTGTTCCTGGAGAACCTGGGCCTGTACAACTCCAAGGGCGAGGTCCCCGACGACTACGCCCAGCCGTCGAACGACAACGTCGCCACGATCGGCCGGGCCAAGGTGACCCGCGAGGGCTCCGACATCACCCTCATCGGCTACTCCCGGATGGCGATGGTCGCCACCCAGGTCGCCGAGAAGCTGGCCGAGGAGGACATCAGCGTCGAGGTCGTCGACCTGTGCAGCCTCCGGCCCCTCGACCGCCAGACCTTCGTCGACTCGGTCAAGAAGACCGGCGCCGCGGTGATCTGCGAGGACGACTGGCTGACCTACGGCATCGGCGCGGAGATCGCCGCGTCGATCCAGGAGGGCGCCTTCGACTACCTGGACGCCCCGGTGCGCCGGGTCGCGATGGCGGAGGTCCCCATGCCGTACGCCAAGCCGCTGGAGACGGCCGCCCTGCCGTCGGTCGAGTCGATCAGCACCGCCATCAAGGAGACCCTGAGCGCCGTCGGCAAACGGGTCGGGTAGAGGGAGATTCCAAGTATGAGCGAGATCCAGATGCCGCGCCTCTCCGACACCATGGAGGAAGGCGTCATCAGTACGTGGGTCAAGCAGGTGGGCGACAAGGTCGCCTCCGGTGACGTCCTGGTCGAGATCGAGACCGACAAGGCCGTCATGGAGTACGAGGCCTACGAGGACGGCTACCTGGTCAAGCAGTCCGTGTCCGAGGGCGACACGGTGCCGATCGGCGCCGTCATCGGCGTGATCGGCGACTCCCCCGACGCGGTGCCGGAGGACTCCGGCTCCGGCGGGTCCGAGCCCGCCGAGGAGGCCTCCGACTCCGCCGGGGCGCAGGAGGGCGCCTCCGCTCCCGCCGAGGAGTCCGCTCCCGCCGAGGCCCCCGCCCCGTCGTCCGGCGGCGGCGAGGACGGTCCGCGTCCGCGCACGTCCCCCCTGGCCCGCAGGCTGGCCCGGGAGTACGGCCTGGACATCAACAGCATCCAGGGGTCGGGCCCCAAGGGCCGGATCGTGCGCGCCGACATCGAGGCCGCCGCCAAGGACGGGGCGGCACGCGAGTCGGCCCCCGCCGCGCCGGCCGCGCAGGAGTCGCGGCCCGCACCGGCCGCGGCCCAGGCCGCACCGGCGTTCGACGACGGCCGCGACTCCGAGGAGCTCAAGGTCAGCAACGTGCGCAAGGTGATCGCGCGCCGCCTGACCGAGAGCAAGCAGACGGTGCCGCACTTCTACCTGCGGCGCACGATCGACGCCGAGGCCCTCAAGGGCTTCCGCGGCCAGATCAACGAGCAGCTGGCATCCACGGGCGCGAAGATCAGCTTCAACGACCTGATCGTCAAGGCGTGCGCGACGGCGCTCAAGCTGCACCCGGCCGTCAACACCTCGTGGGTCGAAGACAAGCTGCTCCAGCACCACCGCATCAACGTCGGCGTGGCCGTCGCCGTGGACGCCGGGCTGGTCGTGCCGGTGCTGCACGACACCGACAAGGCGACGCTGTCGGAGATCTCCACGCGCACGCGCGAGCTGGCGGGCAAGGCCCGTGACGGCAAGCTGAAGCCGCAGGAGATGAGCGGCGGCACGTTCAGCGTGTCCAACCTGGGCATGTTCGGCGTGGACAGCTTCTCGGCGGTCATCAACCCGCCGGAGGCGGCGATCCTCGCGGTCGGCGCGATGCGCCAGGAGCCGGTGGTCGTGGACGGCGAGGTCGTCGTGCGCAACCGGATCTCCCTGGAGCTGTCGGTGGACCACCGCGCGGTGGACGGCGCGGTCGGCGCGGCCTTCCTGAAGGACCTCGCGGAGATCCTGGAAGAGCCGATGCGGATCATCCTGTAGCACCCGAAGTACCCGCAGCACCTGAACGCGGACGCCCCGGCCGAGGATCGGCCGGGGCGTGCGTCGTTCCCGGAACCGCCGCGCACCGGCGGGTTCGCAGGCTTTGTCCACAGCCTGTGGACAAAGCGGACCGGCGGGGAAGCGGGGAGGCGTGTGGGCGGCCGAGGGGCACGTCACCAGGGCGACATGGCGACGGCCCGGCCGAGGAGGGCGCCTCCCGCCACCGCGGCGCCGTAGGACAGCGCCCGCCAGGTGAGCCGCCGGGTCCGTCGGGCACGGGGCCGCCGATGACGCCCACCTGCGGACACGGGACCCGCCTCCGGGACGTCCGATCGGGCCGGGGCCCGTTCCCGCTGAGCGCGACGCTCCTCCGCCACCCTCATCCGGTCGGGCAGGGCTCCGTGTTCGATCCGGTAGGCGACCCTCGGGTTGCCGCGCATCTGGTCGAGGAGCTGCTGTTCCCGGGTGGGCCCGGGAGTGTGGGAGGTGAGAGCGGTGCGGGGGAACCGGTGTTCACAGGGTGTGTCGGTCACCGCACGCATGTGCGGGGCAACGGCGGCGGTCATCAGCCGGTCTCCCCGGTGGTGACCTCGGCCCACACGGCTGTGCCCAAGTCGGCGCAGAAGGGGAAGGGGACCACCGGGGAGGACTCCCGTGCCCCGTCGTCCACGACGACCAGGCGCAGCACGCCCGGTTCCGGTGCGAAGAGCGCTCGCAGCACCCGGCCGTCCGGGTCGGCTCCCGAGCGGGTGTGCTCGACGGCGTTGGCGGCCATCTCGCTCGCGCACAGGACAGCGGTCTCCACCAGGTCCTCGGTGAACCCGGCCGGGTCGGAACGCAGGTCCGCGCGGATCGTGCTCGTCCGGGAGAGGTCTCCGGGGTAGACCCGTGCAGGCCACGGGCGCTCAGGAGGGATCGCGTGCGGCAGAATGGACATGTCGACAACTCGCTTTCTATGTGAACTCGGAATGCCTGTCGGCCTGCTCTGGGGGTGTTCTCAGCACCCGCCAGAGCTTTTTCGTGGTCGCCCTCAGGGGTGGGCGACCCGGTGTGCGGAGAGCGTTGCCAGAACCCCGCCGGCCTCTTCTCCGCTGGTGATCGCCTTGCGTTCCGCCAGGAGCCTGAGGGATTCGGCGATGTGGACCAGGAGGTCCAGGGAGTCACTGACCGGGAGTGCCGCGCCGCGCAGGTCCTCGAACAGGTCGGAGAAGGCCCGGACCTCCTGTGGCGCGGAGACGAGCTGACCGTCCCCGCAGGGGGAGACGAGGTGGGCGACGGTGTACACCGGCCCCAGGGACAGGAGACGGAACGGTCCCATCGGGCAGGGGTGTTCGGCCACGTCGGCCGGGACGACCTGGAGGCACAACCCGCTGGCCCGCATGGAACCGATGAGGCGGCCCAGCTGTTCGCGCATCACCTCGGCCCCGCCCACCCGGGCCCGCACCGCGGCTTCGTTGACCACCACCCGCAGCGAAGCCGTGCCGTTCCAGCCGGTCGACTGCCCCGGGGCCCTTCCCCGCGCTCGGCCGAGCGCGGTCGCGTAGGCGTGGGTCTGGACCGTGGTCGGAAGTGCCCCGGGGTGGAACTCGCGCAGGGCGCTCACCGAGGAGTCGAGTTCGTGCGGCCGGGCCCCCGACTCCAGATGGGTGTTGAGCGTGGAGCGGGCCCAGGCGTTGACCAGGCTGCCCTGCGCGTCGAGTTTGCGGTCCAGGTACTCGGCGAGATGGCGCGGTACCGCGGCGGTGCCCTCCTCCACCCGGCGGAGTCCGGAAGCCTCGCACACCTCTCGCATCAAAACCACATCCTGGTGTCACCGGAGCCTTCGCGATCCTGTCCCTGTCAAAGTTGGACTTTGTCCACGTCGAGCTGATGACCAGCGACGTCTACGTCGAAGACGAGGTGAGCGTCGCCGAGTACAGCGCCGCATACGACGTCCTGGCGGAGCTGGCCTATCCCCCTGAGAGATCCCGCGAAACTATCGCTGGCATCATGGAGTCCCTGAAGCGATGAAGGTTAGGACGAGATCCAGTGTTCCCGTACGAGTGGCGCAAAAGTTCCTACAGCGCAGGGCAGAGCGCGTGCGTAGAGGTCGCGACGCCCGCCCGCGCGGGCGCCGCGATGCGTGACACCAAGCACAGAGATCTCGGTGCACTCAGCTTCCCCAGCCCTGAGTGGCAGGCCTTCCTCAGCACCGCCCAGAGCGACCAGCCCTAGCCTCCGAACCACCTCCGCCCCCGGTCGTCGGCCGGGGGCGTCGTCGTTCAGGAAGCAGACCAGGCGCGGAACTGCTCCCGCGCGGCATCGGACCTGAGGCTCAACCGCCCGGCGCCCCGGCCTCCGGGCGGACGTGCGAGCATTCTCCCCATGCTCCCCCTGCTCGCCTTCCCCCTCCTCATACCCGCCGTCCAGTGCCTGATCCTGATGTCCGTGATGTTCCTGGTATCCGGTATCTCCTCCCTCAAGCGCACCGGCCGCCGCGTGGAAGAGGGGGAGTCCTGGGCGGAGGCGGTGGAGCCCGGACCCCTGATCCATGTCGCGGCGATCGCGCTCCTCGCCGCGCTCGTCGTCCAACTCCGCGCGCTGATGTACTACGGTCCCAGCTTCTTCCCGGAGGACACCTGCATCTTCCACGCGAATATCCAGGCGCCCCGAGCTCCCACGACGCGTTCCCGATCAGTACCGTGTGTCCCTACGGCCTCGACCCCGGCGGCGTGCAGATCGTGCCGGCCTGGACCAACCCGACGATCGCCGTCCTGGTCGCGGCGGCCGCGGTGATCCTGGCGGCGGCGTACGCCGTGCACCGCAGGCGCACGTAGCGGACCGCCCGGAGACGGTGTCGGCTCGTATCGGGAGATCTCCTTCGCGGTGGTCCCGGCCCATGGCGCGCCTCGGACGCCCGCCCCCGCCACGGACACGGGAGCAAGCCGGGGTGAAGCGCCGACGAGTCGACACGGCGACGGGGCGGCGCCGGCACCGCTCCGTACGAGGACGGGTCGCCGCGCGGGCTCCCCCGTCCGCGGGGCACATGACGCGCCGGACGAGCGGCGGGCGGCGAGCGGCGAGCGGCGCCCACACCCTCCGCTCCTGCCTGGGCGCGTGGGAACACCCGGCACAGGTCCGAGTGCCGCCGGCCCGTCCGGGGAACCGGCGCGGGTCCTCCCGCTGATTCCGGGCGGGACCGGACGGAAGGGGCATCCGTTCAACGGCCCCCGCGGGGCGGCGCGGGCGGGGTACGGTCGGCCGCATGGCCCTCATCCTGCACCTGACAGAGCTGGAGCGCTGGACCTCCGGCGGGGACGTCGAGCCGGAGTCCCTGCGCGACCAGGGGTTCGTGCACGCCTCCCCGGACGAGCCGACGCTGCTCGCCGTGGCGAACGCGCTGTACTCCGACGCGGCCGGCCCCCTGGTCGCCCTCGTCGTGGACACGGACGCCGTCGCGGCCGAGGTCAGATGGGAGGCCGCCGACCCCACCCCTCCGCCGGGGGTGGGCCCGGACGTGCTCTTCCCGCACGTCTACGGACCCCTGCCGCGAGGCGCGGTGCGCGGGGTGCTCCACCTGCGACAGGACCCCTCCGGCAGCTACACCGCCGCGGAGGAGCGGTCGGCCACCGCCGAGCTCCTGGACCTGCTGCCGCACCCGGAGGGCGGCTGGTACCGGCCGACCTGGCGTGCCGGGACGCAGGTCCGGCCGGAGGGCCGCCCGGGGCCGCGGTCGACCGCCACGGGGATCACGTTCCTGCTGGGGCCCCGTGAGGAGTCGCGCTGGCGCCGGCTGCGCTCCGAGGAGGTGTGGGCCTTCCACCGCGGCGGTCCGCTGTGGCTGGAGCTGGGCGGGCGCGGGGACTCCCCCGTGTCCGAGGGCGGCGCGGTGCTGGGCCCCGCGATCGAGCGGGGCGAGCACCTCCAGTTCGTGGTCCCCCGCGACACCTGGCAGACCGCCCGTCCGCTGTCGGAAGAGGAGGTCCTCGTCGGCTGCTTCGTGTCGCCGGGCTTCGACTTCGCCGGCTTCGGGACCACCGGGGACTGACCGGCCGCCGTGGGGCGCCACCGGTCCGCGACCGCGCACGGGACCGCCGGACCGCGCGGCCGGAGCAGCCGGGGAGGCCCCGCAGACATGCGGCGACCCCGGACGGGGGCCTCCCGTCCGGGGTCGCTCCGTGGCCCGGGGCCGCCTGGTCAGGCGTGTCCCATCTCCGGCTGGCTGTGGCCTATCGCGGGCCCGCCGTAGCCCATCCGGGGACGGCTCACACGCATGCCGAACCGCTCGTCGCCCGCCACGGGCCGGACCTCGCGCATGCCGATCCGGTCCTCGTCCGCCCCGGGCCGCGCCTCACGCGCCCCCGGCCGGCCCTCATTCGCCACGGCGAGGCTCTCACGCATGCTGAGGCGGTCGCCGCCCGCCCCGGGGCGCTCGTCGTCCTCCCCGAGCCGGTCCTCGTCCGTCCCGGGCCGGTCGTCGCCCGGGTGGGCCTGGGCACCGCCCGGCCCCCCGTTCCTGCCGTTGGCCACGTTGCTGTGCTGGCCGACGCTGGACGGAAGCGTGTGGCGCGCCCTCCCCTTGTCGATGCCGAGGAAGCGGTTGAGGTGCCCCTTCTTGCCGACGACGAACCAGGCGACGGCGCCGAACAGCGGGAACCAGAGGATGAAGATGATCCACAGGAGCTTGCCGCCCCCCGTGGTGTCGCCGTGGGCCAGTGCGGAGATCACGGCGGCGATCACCAGCACCAGCAGGAACAGGCCGATGAGCAGGAAGACCAGCCCGGTGATCCCGCTCATCCAGGCGACGGCGGTGTCCGTACTGTCAGCAAGGCTCGTGAACATGACTCCCCCAAGCATGACGTGATCATATTGTCACGCAGAGTAGTCTTTTGGGGTGCCCACTCCCGTGCATTTCGTGGTTTTCGGGCGTTTCCCGGCCTTGGGGTCCCGGTTCCGATTCTTCGGACCGCGCGCGACCGGACCGAAGACTTTCGATTAGCGCCCCCTACCAGGCCTTTTCACTGCTTTACTGGGAACCATGGGCGAGCTTCGGCGATCTTGCAGGTTCACTCCCCTCCTCCGAACCGGCGTCTGCACCGGAAACGGTGGCGGCACCGTCCCCCGCGACCACCAACTCGGGCGTACCGCCCCCATTTCGCGCAAGCACAGAGACACCCCGTCCACGGGAGGCCCCGCGTCCCGGGCCTCATGACCGTGGTGAGGCAACCGCGCTACCTGTGGCTGGCCGAGCAGCTTCGCGAGCCGATCCTGCGCGGGGAGATGCCGCCCGGCACACGTCTCCCCTCCAGGACCCGGCTGGCGCGCTCCTACCGGGTCAGCGAGCAGATCTCCCGTACCGCGCTCCGACTCCTGGTGACCGAGGGCCTCGTCGAGGCCAGGCCCGGCTCCGGGTACTTCGTACGCACGGTCCCCGAGCTCTTCCGGCTGTGCCGGACGGACTCCTCCTCCGGCTCCGGCCTGGGCAAACTCCGACGTGAGGACATCGGCACCGAGCAGGAGCCGTGCTCGGCCCCGCTGAGCTCGCGGCTCCGGCTGCGCGACGGGGAGCCCGTCTACCGCACCACCTCGCGCGGGCTGGCGTCGGAACTGCCCATCACACTGCACCAGTCGTGGGAACCGGCGTCGCTCACCGCCGGGACCCTGCGCACACCCTTCGACGCGGCGCCCGACATAGGCCTGCTCGACCGGCTCAGCGCCGCGGGCCACCCGGTCGACCGCGTTGTCGAGGAGGTGGGCGTGCGCTCCCTGCGCGACTCCGAGGCCTCACTGCTCGGATCGGCCCCCGGCATACCCGTGCTGGTGGTGGAGCGCACCCACTTCAGCGCCAACCGGCCCGTCGAGACCTCGGACCTCATCGGGACGGCCGAGCAGTGTCGACTCCTCTACAAACTGACACTGGCCCGGCCCCGCCGGCCCGGGGACCCGCGGCGCCGCTGAGGGGCGCACCGCCCCCGGCGCCCCGGCGCCCCGGCGCCGGCCCGGACACGACGAAGGGCGGTGGCCGCTCCCCTCCGCGGAGG
>NZ_JBSHDN010000187.1:0-12414 GCF_053616335.1 Nocardiopsis sp. NPDC055824 | reverse complement strand
GGGGCGTGCCCCCGGGCGCACGAACCGCTCCCCCGAACCGGGACCCGGTTCAGGAAACAGGCATTAGCGGTTGTAGTTCGCGATGCACTGGTTGAGCAGGTTCAGGTCCAGGTTGATCAGACCGAGGAAGCTCTGCTGGCTGGTGCAGGCCTCGTACGCCTCGATGTCCGAGCCCTTCTCGCCCGCCAGGGCGGCCCCGGTGCCCATGCCGAGGAGTCCGGCGGCGAACAGAGCGGTCATGGTGATCTTGGCAGCGGTGCGCATTGCTTCCCTTTCGAGAGCGAATATTCGAAGAGGTCGGCCGACCCACCAGGACTGATAACCGTTTGATCACGTTCGGAAACGCAGAGTAGTCAACCAGGTTCTCCAAGGTGGGGTCGCGGGGGGTCTCCGCGGTCGCGATCTTGTCAGTGTCATGGCAGCTCAAGACACCTTTTTCGTAAGTGATTACGAGAGGTGTCGGGTAACTGAAAATCTTGACAGGAGAACCGGGTCGAACCGCCGTGCGGGTCTCAACCCCTCCGGTGGTCCTCCGGCGGGGACGGGGCGGGCGAGCCGCCGCGCGTCCGTCCGCCGCGCTCGCGGGCGGAGGTGCGGGTGGAGCCGGCGCTGGCGACGATCACGCACCCCACCGCGAACCACTGCCAGGGCGAGAGCAGTTCGCCCAGCAGGACGAGCCCCACCACCGCGGCCGCGGCGGGCTGCAGGCTCATCAGCACGCCGAACACCCGGGGCGGCATCCGGCGCAGCGCGTTCAGTTCCAGGGTGTAGGGGACGATCGAGGAGAGCACGCCCACCACCAGGCCGAACAGCAGCAGCCGCCAGTCCAGCAGGGCGGCGCCCCCCTCCGCGATCCCGGCCGGGGCCATGATCACCACGCCGACCACGCTGGCGAACGCCAGGCCGGAGGCGCCGCTGAAACGCTGCCCCGTGGCCGCGCTGAGCAGGATGTACCCCGCCCACGCCACCGCCGCGAGCACCGCGAACAGGATGCCCAGCGGGTCCATGGAGCCCGACTCCAGGCCCAGCGCCACCACGCCCAGCCCGGCCAGCCCGGCCCACAGGAGGTCGATCCTGCGCCGTGAGCCCAGGATCGCGATGGCCAGCGGTCCGAGGTACTCGATCGTCACCGCGATCCCCAGCGGGATGCGCGCGAACGCCTGGTAGATGAGGAAGTTCATCATCGCCAGCGCGACGCCGTAGCCGACCACCACCAGCCAGTCGGTCCGGCTGCGGGCCCGGAGCGCGGGACGGACCAGCAGGACCAGGAGCACCGCCGAGGTGAGCAGCCGCAGCCACACGACGGCGGCCGGGGGAAGCTCCTCGAACAGGTTCTTGGCCACGCCCGCGCCGGTCTGCACGGAGACGATGCTGACCATCACCAGCCAGACCGGCGGTATCGCCTCCGCCGCGGTCCGCAGGGAGAAGGGTTCCTTGGGGGTGGCCGGGGTGCTCATGGGTATTCATCCTACGTTTTCGGTTCTCCGCTCGGCCTCCCCGCCCTCGTCCCGGCGGCCCTCCGGTCCCGCGGTCCCCGCACGCGCGCGCGACCTCCGGGGTTCCGCATGCGCCCCGGCGGCCGGGACCACGGGCGGGACGGCGGGCGGGCGGTGGATCACGGCGGTCAGGACCAGCAGCCAGGCCACCACCACGACCAGGGGCTGGAGCAGGGTCATGACCAGGCCGAACACCGTCCTCTCCGCCTGGTCGGTGAGGATCTGCAACCCGATCCACAGGAACGGCAGCGCCGCCGCCACGAGGTTCGTCACCAGGGCGGCCCACACCAGCCCCCGGCGGGCGGGCGGGCGCCACACCAGCAGTGCGCCGCCCGCCACGAGCAGCATGAGCGGCGGTCCGAGGTACCGGACCACGATGAACCAGGGGACTCCGATGGCTTCCATGGCGGGACCCTATCGAGGCCCGCCCCGGCGGGAGGTCGAGGGCGAACGTGCGCGAAGTACGTCAAGTGGTGTCAAATAGTGCGGGGCCGTGGCCGACACGGCCCTCACCCGTCGCCCGCTGGAGTGTCCTCACATGTCCCGACGCCGAGCCCGCAGTGCCCCCCGTGTCCAGGAACGGCACGTGCCGACCTGGCCGGTCTTCGTCGGAGCGCTGGCGCTCGTCCTCGTCGCCGTCATCGGCGGCTACACGGGCGGCCTCCTCGCCGCCGGCTCCGGAGAACAGGAGGAACCGGGGATGGACGTGGTCTCCGGCATCCTCGTCGAGCCCTCCGGCGCGCCGGAGGAGACCGGGGAGCCCGAGGAGGAAGAGGAGTACGTCCACCCCGCCGGGATGGACCCCTCACTCGCCTACGTCCTCCAGAACGTGCACGGCGACCGCGTCGCCGACGTCGCGGGCGCCTCCACCGACAACGGGGCCCCCGTCCACCTGTGGGACCGCCACGACGCGGAGAACCAGCAGTGGAGGTTCGTCCCGCTCGACGAACAGGGCTTCTACGAGATCGAGGGCGTCGGCAGCGGCAAGGTCCTGGAGGTCGCGGCCGACCCCGCGCAGCCCGCCGCCACGCTGCTCACCCGCACCGGGGCGCCCAACCAGCACTGGTCGGTGGTCGAGGTCGGCAGCGGCGTCGTCCGGCTGGTCAACCGGGCCACGGGCCGCGCCCTCGAAGGGCAGGGCGGCGCGCCCGACAACGGCACGGCGATCGTCCAGGCGCCCGACGGCTCCCACGCCCACCAGCAGTGGCGCCTGCTCCCCATGGGCTGATCCGCGACGGGCCCCCGAGGCCCGGACGGCCCCGCGGCGACGCCCCGGTCCGGTGTCAGCCGACGAGGAGCGACCGGGCGGTCTTCCAGCACTCGTCGTCGGAGGCGCAGAGCAGGCCCACGGCGTCGTCGCCCGGACGGTACTCGCCGCCGTCCGGGCGCAGGCACACGCCTCCGGCCTCGGTCAGCATCAGGGAGCCGGGGGCGTGGTCCCAGGGCAGGGTCCTGTGGAACAGCAGGAAGTCCTGCCCGCCCTCGAACAGGAGCGGGTAGTCCACCCCGACGCAGTGCGAGCCCGGTCCCATGGACGCGAAGCGTGTGGCGGCCTCCTCCACGCGCCGCTTCGCGGCGGGGGCGAGGAACCGCGTCGCGGCCGAGCCGTGCAGGCGGGCCGGATCGGCCGGTGCGGGCTCCCGGCGCACCCTCACGCCGTCGCGCCAGGTGCCGGACCCGCGCTCCGCGACGTAGACCCGGTCCTCGGTGGGGCGCAGGATCCATGCCGCGACGGTCTCGCCGTGGCGCACCAGGGCGGCCATCACCGCGAAGCGCGTGTCGCCCCGGACGAAGTTGCGGGTTCCGTCGACCGGGTCGACCAGCCACGCCACGGGCTCCCCGTACAGGGCGCGGAGCAGGCCGGGGTCGTCCGAGGCGGCCTCCTCGCCCACGACCGGCGCCGCGACGACGTCGCGCAGGCGGGCGCCGATCAGCTCCTCGGCCTCGCGATCGGCGACCGTGACGAGCTCGCCGGGGGCCTTCTCGGTGACCTCGCCCTCGGACAGGGACCGGAAGCGGGGGAGGACCGCCGCCTCCGCCGCCTCGCGGAGGATCTCGGTGACCGCGTCGACGTCGAGCATGCGCCCCATCCTAGGAGCGGCGGGCGCGGGCGCGGGGACCGCCCCCTCCCGGGAGGCCCGCGGGCGTCACTCCCAGCGGAAGAGGCGGCTGGCGAGCAGTCCGCAGACGAGGGCCCACACGGCCAGGACCGCGAACGCGCCCCAGCCCGGCAGGGACCCGTCCGCGAGGACGGTCCGCAGGCCCGAGCTGAGGGCGGCGACCGGCAGCAGCGAGGCGGCCTGCTCCAGCGGCGCGGGGAAGCTGCTGGTCGGGAACAGCACGCCGCCCAGTCCGAGCATCAGCACGTACACCAGGTTGGCCCCGGCCAGGGTCGCCTCCGCCCGCAGGGTGCCGGCCATGAGCAGGCCGAGCGAGCTGAACGCGGCGGTCGCCAGCAGCACCAGGGCGACCGCCGACAGCACGCCCGCCGGGTCGGGGTCGGGGGACCAGCCCAGGGCCAGCGCCACCGTGCACAGCAGCGCGATCTGGATGGCCTGCACGCCCAGGACGGCCAGCGTCTTGGCGGCCAGGAGGCCGAACCGGGACAGCGGCGTCGCCCCCAGGCGCTTCAGGACCCCGTAGCGCCGCTCGAAGCCGGTGCCGATGGCCAGGCCGGTGAACGACGTCGACATCACCGCCAGCGCCAGGACGCCCGGCGTGAGGGCGTCGACGCGGGGGCCCGGGCCCACGTCCAGGACCGAGGTGAGGCTGAAACCCACCAGCAGGAGGACGGGGATGACCATGGTCAGCAGGAACTGCTCGCCGTGGCGGAGCATCACCCGCAGTTCCATGCGGGCCTGCGAGGCGACCATCCGCCACATGGGCGCGGCCCCGGGCGCAGGGGTGAACAGCGAGGCGCCGCCGCCCCGGGAGGGGGTGGTCGGGGGGGCGTCGGCGGCCCGCGTGGTGGTGCTGGAGGTGTGCTCGGTCATTGGTCGCGCAGTTCCCGGCCCGTGAGTTCGAGGAAGACGTCTTCGAGGGTACGCCGTCGCACGCGCAGGTCCTCGGCGAGGACGCCGGCCGACGCGCACCATGCGGTGACCGTGGCCAGGAACTCCGGACCGAGCGCGGCGGCGTCGTCGGTGGTGACCACGTACTCGCGGCGGCCGTCCGCGGTGGCGCCGTCGGCGACCCTGCTGCCCTCGGGCAGGGCGGCCAGGAGCGCGGAGGAGTCCACGGGCGTGCTGGAGAAGCACACCTCGCGGCGCCCCTCGGTGAGCGCGGCCGGCGCGCCCTCGGCGACCACGGCGCCGCGGTCGATGATGACCACGTGGTCGGCCAGCCGTTCGGCCTCCTCCATGTGGTGGGTGCTCAGGATGACCGCCACGCCCGCCTCGCGCAGGGCCGACACCAGGTCCCAGGTGGCCATGCGCGCCTGCGGGTCCAGGCCCGCCGTCGGCTCGTCCAGGAACACCAGTTCGGGCCGTCCGACCACGGCGCAGGCCAGGGAGAGGCGCTGCTGCTGGCCGCCGGACAGGCGGCGGAAGGGGGTGGCGGCCACGGAGTTCAGCCCCAGCCGCTCCATGAGGAGGGCGGGGGCGATCGGGCTGGCGTGGAAGGAGGCCATCAGGTTCAGCCACTCCGCCGCGCGGGCGCCGGTGGGGACCCCGCCGGACTGGGGCATCACCCCGACGCGGGGCTTGAGGGCGGTGGCGTCGGCCACGGGGTCCAGGCCCAGGACCCGGACCCGCCCGCCGTCGGCGCGACGGAAGCCCTCGCAGATCTCGATGGTGCTCGTCTTGCCCGCCCCGTTGGGGCCGAGCAGGGCCGTCACCGCACCCCGGCGCGCGCTGAACGTGAGGCCGGAGACTGCGGTGGTGGCGCCGTAGCGCTTGACCAGGTCGACGACCTCGACCGCGGCTGTGTCCATGGGGCCTGAGTTTACGTGCGGCCGGGCGGGGCCCTTCACCGCCCCGCTCGGGGAGGAGCCGCCGAAAACTCGGGAGGTCCACATCCTGGTCGTGCGGTATCAACATGCGGGCAACCCGGATCGTCCCGGCCCCTCGCGCGGTGGCGACCTCGGGTTTCGGGAGCATGAACCCGCTGTTAGGCAAGCCTGACCTTCGTGATGAAGGGCATGGAGCGGCGTTTGCCTCAACGGACTTATTTAGGCCACACTGATGTTGTCAAAACCACGAGCTGCGTACGACGAGGGAGGGGAGCGCCGTGCCCGAGGCGACCAGTGTGCCCCGTGCCCTGGCCGGACCCGACCGCGGGGCCGAGACCGGCACCCGCGCCCGCGTCGCGCGGCTCATCCTGGAGAAGGGCCCGATCACCGCATCCTCCCTGGGGGAGCGGCTCGGACTCACTCCGGCGGCGATCCGCCGCCACCTCGACAACCTGACCGGTGAGGGCATGGTCGAGGCCCGCGACGCCCGGCCCCACGGCGGACAGCGCCGCAGGGGCAGGCCCGCCAAGGTCTTCGCCATCACCGAGGCCGGGCGGGACGCCTTCGTCCACGCCTACGACGACCTCGCCACCAGCGCGCTCCGCTTCCTGGCGGAGACCGCCGGGGACGGGGCCGTCGGCGAGTTCGCCCGCAGTCAGGTCGCCGATCTGGAGAGGCGCTACAGGCCCCTGCTGGACGCTGTCCCCCCGGAACAGCGCGTCCGGCTCCTGGCCGAGGCACTCTCCAACGACGGTTACGCCGCCACCGCGGGCCGGGCGCCCGCACCCGGCGGCGGTGACCAGCTGTGCCAACACCACTGTCCGGTCGCCCACGTGGCCGCGGAGTTCCCGCAGCTCTGCGAAGCCGAGGTCGAGGCCTTCTCACGACTTCTGGGCACCCCGGTGCGCAGGTTGGCCACCATCGCCCACGGCGACGGTGTGTGCACCACGCACGTCACCCCTCGGGGCGACGTGGCGGGCGGGGACAGCCAAACCCCCGCGTCAGAGGCCATCCGCCAGGGGGCGGGCGGCTCAGTTCACCACAAGGACACCTGAGTCCTGGAGGAGTCCGCGCATGACGTCTATCGCGCATCCCGAGCTCGAAGGGATCGGAAACTATGAGTTCGGCTGGTCCGACTCCGACAAGGCGGGGGCTACCGCCCGCCGCGGCCTGAACGAGGAGGTCGTCCGCGACATCTCCTCGAAGAAGGACGAGTCGGAGTGGATGACCAAGCTCCGGCTCAAGTCCCTCAAGCTCTTCGACAAGAAGCCCATGCCCAACTGGGGCGCGGACCTGTCCAAGATCGACTTCGACAACATCAAGTACTTCGTGCGGTCCACGGAGAAGCAGGCCACCTCCTGGGAGGAACTGCCCGAGGACATCAAGAACACCTACGACCGGCTCGGCATCCCCGAGGCGGAGAAGCAGCGCCTGGTCTCCGGTGTCGCCGCGCAGTACGAGTCCGAGGTCGTCTACCACCAGATCCGCGAGGACCTGGAGGAGCAGGGTGTCATCTTCCTCGACACCGACACCGCCCTCAAGGAGCACCCGGAGATCTTCGAGGAGTACTTCGGCTCGGTGATCCCGCCCGGCGACAACAAGTTCGCCGCGCTCAACACCGCGGTGTGGAGCGGCGGGTCGTTCATCTACGTGCCCAAGAACGTGCACGTCGAGATCCCGCTGCAGGCCTACTTCCGGATCAACACCGAGAACATGGGCCAGTTCGAGCGGACGCTGATCATCGTCGACGAGGGCGCCTACGTCCACTACGTCGAGGGCTGCACCGCGCCGATCTACAAGTCGGACTCGCTGCACTCCGCGGTCGTCGAGATCATCGTCAAGAAGAACGCCCGCTGCCGGTACACGACCATCCAGAACTGGTCGAACAACGTCTTCAACCTGGTCACCAAGCGCGCCATCGCCGAAGAGGGCGCGACCATGGAGTGGATCGACGGCAACATCGGCTCCCAGGTGACCATGAAGTACCCGGCCGTGTACCTCATGGGCGAGCACGCCAAGGGCGAGACCCTGTCCATCGCCTTCGCGGGCGAGGGCCAGCACCAGGACACCGGTTCCAAGATGGTGCACTGCGCTCCCAACACCTCGTCCACCATCGTCTCGAAGTCGGTGGCACGCGGCGGGGGCCGCGCCTCCTACCGGGGCCTGGTGCAGGTGCAGGAGGGCGCGCACAACGCGAAGTCCTCGGTCAAGTGCGACGCGCTGCTGATCGACACCGTCAGCCGCTCGGACACCTACCCCTACAACGACCTGCGCGAGGACGACGCCGAGCTCGCGCACGAGGCGACCGTCTCCAAGGTCAGCGAGGACCAGCTCTTCTACCTGATGAGCCGGGGCATGAACGAGGACGAGGCCATGGCCATGATCGTGCGCGGGTTCGTCGAGCCCATCGCGCGCGAGCTGCCCATGGAGTACGCGCTGGAACTGAACCGGCTGATCGAGCTTCAGATGGAAGGAGCGGTTGGTTAAGTTGACCGGCCCCAGCATCGAACCCAAGGCCCACAGCCACGGCCTCGGGGACATCCCGTTCTCCAAGTTGGCGACCCACGGGTCGTTCGACGTGAACGACTTCCCCGTCCCCAACGGCCGCGAGGAGGAGTGGCGCTTCACGCCCGTCCGCCGCCTCAAGGGCCTGCACGACGGCACCGCCGTCGCCGGCGGCGCCGACAAGCTCGACATCGACGCCCCCGAGGGCGTCACCGTCGAGACCGTCGGCCGCGGCGACGCCAGGCTCGGCACCGCGGGCTTCCCGGCCGACCGCGTGATCGCCCAGGCCTACACCTCCTTCGAGGAGGCCACGATCGTCACGGTCGCCAAGGGCAAGGCCCTGGAGCAGCCGGTCGTCATCAACCGGGAGGCCCAGGGCGGCACCCGCTTCGACCAGTACGTCATCGACGTCGAACCGCTGGCCGAGGCGATCGTCGTCCTCAACCAGACCGGTACGGGCATCCGTGCGGGCAGCGTGGACATCCACGTCGCCGAGGGCGCGCGCCTGACCCTGATCAGCGTGCAGGACTGGGACCGCGACGCCGTCGACGTGTCCCAGCACAACGCGCAGGTCGCCAAGGACGCCACGTTCAAGTCGATCGTGGTCACCCTCGGCGGCGACCTGGTCCGGCTCTCCCCGAAGGTGGCCTACAAGGGGCGCGGCGCCAACGCCGAGCTCCACGGCCTGTACTTCACCGGCGACGGCCAGCACCACGAGCACCGCTCGCTCATCGACCACAACATGTCCAACACCCGGTCCCGGGTGGAGTACAAGGGTGCGCTGAGCGGCAAGGGCGCGCACGGCGTGTGGATCGGTGACGTGATCATCGGCGAGGGCACGACCGGCACCGACTCGTACGAGCACAACCGCAACCTCCAGCTCACCGACGAGACCCGCGTCGACTCGGTGCCCAACCTGGAGATCTTCACCGGCGAGGTGGAGGGCGCCGGCCACGCCGCCGCCAGCGGCCGCCTCGACGACATCCACCTGTTCTACCTCCGCTCGCGGGGCATCCCGGAGGACGAGGCCCGCCGCCTGGTCATCCGCGGCTACTTCCTCGAGCTGATCAACCGCATCCCGGTCGGTGAGCTGCGCGAGGGGATCATGGACAAGGTCGAGCGCAAGCTGGCCGAGCATGAGTGAGGGCACTCGCTGGGTGAAGGTCGCCGAGCTCGCCGAGATCCCCGAGGAGGGGGTCCTCGGCGTCGAGACCGACGACGAGACACCCATCGCGCTGGTCCGCTCCGAGGGTGAGGTGTTCGCCGTGCGGGACGTGTGCTCGCACGCCGAGGTCCGCCTCTCCGAGGGCGAGGTCGAGGACGGCACCATCGAGTGCTGGCTGCACGGCTCCTGCTTCGACCTGCGTTCGGGGGCGCCGATCAACCCGCCCGCGACCCAGCCGGTTTCCACCTATGACGTGAAGATCGACGGCGACGACGTACTCGTGTCGTTGGACGAGAAGAATTCCTGAGGCTTTGACATGACGAAGTTCGAAATCCGCGGTCTGCGTGCCGACGTTCTCATCGGTGAGAACGAGAGGCAGGAGATCCTCAAGGGCGTCGACCTGACCATCAACTCCGGTGAGACCCACGCCATCATGGGCCCCAACGGATCCGGCAAGTCCACCCTGGCCTACGCGATCGCCGGCCACCCGCGCTACGAGATCACCGAGGGCGAGGTGCTCATCGACGGGGAGAACATCCTCGACATGAGCGTGGACGAGCGCGCCCGCGCCGGCGTGTTCCTGGCCATGCAGTACCCGGTCGAGGTGCCCGGCGTCTCCATGTCCAACTTCCTGCGCAGCTCCGTCACGGCGGTGCGCGGCGAGGCCCCCAAGCTCCGGCAGTTCTCCAAGGAGCTCCAGGGCGCGATGAAGGACCTGTCCATCGACTCGGCCTTCGCCGCCCGCGGCGTCAACGAGGGCTTCTCCGGCGGTGAGAAGAAGCGCCACGAGATCCTCCAGCTGGAGCTGCTCAAGCCCAAGGTCGCGATCCTGGACGAGACCGACTCCGGCCTGGACGTCGACGCGCTCAAGGTCGTCTCCGAGGGAGTCAACCGCGCCAAGGCCGACGGTGAGATGGGCGTCATGCTCATCACGCACTACACCCGCATCCTCAACTACGTGAAGCCGGACTTCGTCCACGTCTTCGCCCAGGGCCGCATCGCCGAGTCCGGCGGGCCCGAGCTGGCCGACGTGCTGGAGGCCGACGGCTACGAGCGCTTCGTGAAGGTGGGCGCGTAACCCATGACGACAGTCCGCGAGTTCGGTCGGGCCGACGCCGGTCCGCTTGACGTCGCGGCGCTCCGGGAGGACTTCCCGATCCTCTCCCGGACCGTCCGCGACGGGCGTCCGCTGGTGTACCTCGACTCCGGGGCCACCTCGCAGAAGCCCCGCCAGGTGCTCGACGCCGAACGTGAGTTCTACGAACGCCACAACGCGGCGGTGCACCGTGGTGCGCACCAGCTCGCGGAGGAGGCGACCGACGCCTACGAGTCGGCCCGGGAGACCATCGCCCGGTTCATCGGCGGCGACGCCGGCGAGGTGGTGTTCACCAAGAACGCCACCGAGGCGATCAACCTGGTGGCGTACGCCATGGGCAACGCCGCCACCGCCGACGAGGGACTGCGCGGCTTCCAGGTGGGTCCCGGTGACGAGATCGTCGTCACCGAGATGGAGCACCACGCCAACCTGGTGCCGTGGCAGGAACTCTGTCGGCGCACCGGCGCGACGCTGCGGTGGTTCCCGGTGACCGGGGAGGGCCGCCTCGACCTGTCCGGCATCGGCGAACTGGTCAACGAGCGCACCCGCGTGGTCGCGTTCACGCACCAGTCCAACGTGCTGGGCACCGTCAACCCGGTGGCGCCCGTCGTCGCCCGCGCCCGCGAGGTCGGCGCCCTGACGGTCCTGGACGCCTGCCAGTCGGTTCCGCACATGCCGGTGGACGTCACCGAGCTGGGCGTCGACTTCCTGGCGTTCTCCGGGCACAAGATGCTCGGCCCCAACGGCATCGGCGTCCTGTGGGGCCGCCGGGAGCTGCTGGAGGCGATGCCGCCGTTCATCACCGGCGGATCGATGATCGGCGTCGTCCACATGGAGTACTCCACGTGGGCGGAGCCGCCGCAGCGGTTCGAGGCCGGCGTGCCGATGGCCCCCCAGGCCGTCGCCCTCGCCGCGGCCTGCGACTACCTGTCGAAGGTGGGCATGGACCGGGTCGCCGCGCACGAGCACGAACTCACCGAGTACGCGCTCGAGCGGGTGGGCGCGCTGGAGGGCGTGCGGATCATCGGTCCCACCGAGGCGGTCGACCGCGGCGGCGCGGTGTCGTTCGTCGTGGACGACATCCACCCGCACGACCTGGGCCAGGTGCTCGACGACCGGGGCGTGGAGGTCCGTGTGGGCCACCACTGCGCCTGGCCGCTGCACCGCACACTGGGGGTCCAGGCGACCACGCGCGCGTCCTTCTACCTCTACAACACGCTGGAGGACGTGGACGCGCTGGTGGGGGCCATCAGGGACGCCCAGGGGTTCTTCGGAACCCGGCCCTAGAACGAGGAACAGCCTGACCATGCAGCTGGACGCGATGTACCAGGAGATCATCCTGGACCACTATCGGAACCCGCACCACAAGGGGCTGCGGGATCCGCACGACGCGGAGGCCCACCACATCAACCCCACCTGTGGGGACGAGGTGACGCTCCGCGTGGCGCTGACCCCGGCCGAGGGCTCGGCCGGGCTCGACGAGAAGGCCGTCGTCAGCGACGTCTCCTACGAGGGGATGGGCTGCTCGATCAGCCAGGCCAGCACCTCGGTGCTGACCGACCTGCTGATCGGACGGACGGTCGCCGAGGGCATGACCACCCTGGACGCCTTCACGGAGCTGATGCAGTCCCGGGGCAAGGGTGAGCCCGACGAGGACGTCCTGGAGGACGCCGTGGCGTTCGCCGGGGTGTCCAAGTACCCCGCGCGCGTCAAGTGCGCCCTGTTGGGCTGGATGGCGTGGAAGGACGCGGTGTCGCAGTCCATGGAGAAGGAAGGCGTCTGATGAGCGAGAACGAGACGACAACGGCCGAGGCTGCCGAGGCCCCCGAGACCGCGCCCCTCTCCCCGGAGGCGGAGGCGCTGGCCGAGGAGATCGGCGAGGCGCTCAAGGACGTGATCGACCCCGAGCTGGGCGTGAACGTCGTCGACCTGGGCCTGCTGTACGGGGTGAGCGCCGACGACCAGGTCATCACCCTGGACATGACGCTGACCAGCGCGGCGTGCCCCCTGACGGACGTGATCGAGGACCAGGCCAACAGCGCCCTCGACGAGTTCGAGCGCGAGGTCAAGATCAACTGGGTCTGGATGCCGCCGTGGGGTCCGGACAAGATCACCGACGACGGGCGGGACCAGCTGCGCATGCTGGGCTTCAACGTCTGAGGCATCACGGATGACCGCGCGGCGGGCCGGGACCACGGGTCCC
>NZ_JBSHDN010000186.1:0-12502 GCF_053616335.1 Nocardiopsis sp. NPDC055824 | reverse complement strand
CCAACCCCGGCTGGGAATGGAACGTCTTCGCGCAGTTCTTCACCGCGCCGACCATCCTCAAGGCCGTCTGGATCACCCTCCAACTGACGGCGGTGCGCAGGTAGCGGTCCGCCCATTCCGCGAAGGTCGTGAGCGGGATGCCGAGGGCCCGCGCGAACTCCGGCCGGGCGGGCTGGCCGGTCACGTTCATGAACTCGTGCGACGCCCCCATCCCCGGCATCCCCGCGGCGACCGCCTCCGCCGTGCTCATGTCGGGCGCGCCCAGATCGGTCCCCAGGGCGTGTGACAGGGTCCGCGCGATCTCGGTCATGGTCAGGTGGTCGCTCGCCAGCTCCAGCTCGACCCCGTGGAACCGCTCCGGGGCGGCCACCGCCGCGGCGGCCGCCCCGCCGATGTCGTCGACGGCGACGAGGGACACCGGCGTCCCGGGCTTCAGCACGCTCACCAGACCGCCCTCGACTCCGCGGGGGAACAGGAACGCCATCGACGGGAGGAAGTTCTCCATGAAGAAGCCCGGCTTGAGGATCGTCCAGTGCCGGAACCCCGCCTCCCGCACCCGGTCCTGGATCCCGGTCTTGGCGGTGTAGTAGGGCTCCAGCGCCGTCCAGCGGCCTTCGTCCCATCCGGCGATGCCGGTGTGCTGCCCGGCTCCGGAGACGGACGTGTGCACGAACTGCGGCACGCCCGCGGCCAGTGCGCCCGCGATCAGGTTGGCGGCCTGGACCACCTCGCCCTCGAAGTCGACGGAGTCCCCTCTCATCTCGGGCAGCTGGACCGAGAAGACCGCCCGGGCCCCCTCGGCGGCCCCGGCCACGGAGTCGCGGTCGCGGAGGTCGCCGGTGACCAGGGCCGCGCCGAGCGCCTCGACGGCCCTGGCCCGGTCGGTCGCGGGGTCCCGTACCAGGGCGCGGACGGGGACGCCCGCCGCGAGCAGGGCGCGGGCCGTGGCGCCGCCCTGGCGGCCGGTGGCGCCGGTGACCAGGACGGGTGCGGAATCGGTGGACATGGGGTCGCTCCTCGGGTGTGCACCGCTAAACGGCGGGGCCCGCCGTTTCTTGTCCGCTAAGATACGGAGGGCCCCGCCACTTAGCAACCGCAGAGGTGACACCATGCCCGCCCAGCGCGCGGACGCCCGGCGCAACCACGCCCGCCTGCTCGCCGTGGCCGAGGAGGAGATCGCCGCGCACGGCGCGGACGCCTCTTTGGAGCAGATCGCCCGCGTCGCGGGGGTCGGATCGGCCACCGTACGCCGCCACTTCCCCAACCGCCGTGCCCTGCTGGACGCGGTCTTCCGCGGACGGATCGAGGCCCTGTGCGCCCACGCGCGGGACCTGGGAAGCACGGCCGACGCCCGGACCGCGCTCCTGGAGTGGCTGCGCGCCGTGACCGAGTACGGCGCGTCCACCCGGGGACTGGCCGTGGCGCTGCTCCGCGACACGGGAGCCTCCGCCGACGCGGAGCACGGGAACACCTGCGCGAACGAGCTCGCCGCTGCCGGGGAACCGCTGGTGGAGCGCGCCGCGGAGGCGGGAGCGGTGGCCCCGGGCGTGACGGCCGAGGATCTGGTCACCCTGGTCACCGGCATCACCCTGGCCACGGAACACCACCCCGACCCCGTCGCCGAGGCGGACCGGATGCTCGGTCTGACCATGGCGGGAGTTCTCCCGCAGGGATGACGGGCGCGGCGCGGAGGCGGGCGCCGACTCCCCCGGCCCCGGGTGCGGGCCCGACCGGTCCGTGCCGCCGCCGGAACGCGGGCCGGCGGCCCTGGCTCAGAGCCTGCGGTGCATGATGTGCAGGCCGACGTAGCCGTGCTCGGGGTGCGCGAACCCCTCGGGCAGGGTGCCCACGACCGTGAAGCCCAGGGAGCGCCACAGCGCGACCGCGCGGGTGTTGGTCTCCACGACCGCGTTGAACTGCATCGCGCGGAACCCGTCGGCGCGGGCCGTGTCCAGCACGTGGGCGGCCAGCGCACGGCCGACACCGCGCCCGCCGTGGGCGGGGTCGACCATGAAACTCGCGCTCGCGATGTGCGAACCGGGCCCGCGGTGGTTGCGGACGGAGTTGGCGGTGCCCAGCACCGTCCCGTCGGTGTCCACGGCCGCGAACGTGCGTCCGGGCGGGGGCGGGAACCAGCGTTCGCGCGCCTCCTCCGGACCGAGGTCGGTCTCCCACGTGAACGTCGTCCCCGCGGCGATGACGGGGCGCATGAAGGCCCACATGGCGGGCCAGTCGGCGGAAGCGGCCTCACGGATCTGCATGCCTGCCAGCATGCTGGCGGGCGCCGTCCTCCGCAACCGGTTTCCGCAAGGCGAAGCCGGTGGCCTCCACCGGGGAGCAGACCCCCCAACGCGCTCGCGCTCAGGGCCGTCGACCAGCCCATTGCCGTTTTCCGGCGTACTCGACCCACCCCCGAACACCCCCTGTGTCCGCTTATTCGGACATGACGAGTGATTGGACATGTCGTCTTGTCCAACACAGGCTGTGCCCATGAACGACCGCACCACCTCACCCCTGACCGCCCGCAGAGCCGTCGCCGAGCAGCGCGCCCGCGACATCGCCGCCGCCTGGCGGCGCGGGGACCGCGACATCCGCGCCCTGGCCATCCGCCACGGCGTGGGCCGCGACACCGTCCACGCCGACCTGCGCGCCGCCGGCATCGACCCGACCGATCGCACCGCACCCGTGGACGAACCCCGGATGATCACCACCGCCGAACTCGACCGCGCCCAGCAGGCGTTCGCCCGCGACAGCGCGGGGTTCACCATGGACGTGCGCATGGACAACGCCGGATACCGCCACCTGCACTTCGAACAGGGCACAGCCTGGTGGGATCTGCACGCCTTCCCCGGTGGGCTGATGGTGCGCGGCGACCACGGCGCCTTCGTCTTCGCCAACGGCTCCCCCGACATCTTCAGCAGCTTCCGCTTCAGCGGCGTCGACCCCGCCTACTGGGCACAGACGCTGGACGCCGGCACCGCCCGCTCCTGGTCCGAGCAGCGCTTCCGCGACTGGCTGACCGAGGAGGCCGAGTCCCTTGGTGTCCTGGAGCGGGCGCGCAAGGTCCTGAACGAGAACAACGGCTACGACCTCGAGCACGAGGCGTCGGCGCGCTGGGCACTGGCCAACGCCTACGACGAGCTGGGAATCGCCTTCCCCGACCCCGGTGAGGTCGACCTGTACGACTGGGACGAGTACTACCTGTGGACCATGCACGCGATCAGCGCGGGCATCCGCGCCTACGACCAGGCAGCGACGGAGACCACCACTTCCTGACCAGCCCCGCGTCCGGGGCGCCCGGTCCTGGAGGGCACCGGCCGCCGCGGCGGACCCCCGCCACCCCCTCGACCCGGCGCCCGCACTGCGCACGTCCTCGATGGAGAACGATCCCGGGGCCGTCGTACGGTCCCCGGCCGAGTTCTGCCCGTCACCGCCCTCAGGCCGCCGGTGCGGAGGCACCGCCACCGGACCGGGCGCGCCGGCGGCGCACCCACACACCCGCCCAGGCCGCGGCCACGACGGCGGCCATCACACAGCGCGAGGTCATGAGGTGCTCGCGGGGGTACAGGCGCTCCGTCAGGTAGAAGTCGATGAAGCCGAACTCCATCACCGGGCGACCCGTGTTGAGCCGGGCCCAGTTCTCGATCTCCGTCAGGAAGCACGGCCAGTCGACGATCACGATGCCCAGGGCGTAGGCGGCGACCACCAGGTGCACCCGGAACAGCCGGGGCCATCGCCAGGCCAGGAACCCGCCGAGGACGACGAAGCCGAGGAACGCGAAGTGGAGGACCATCGCGGTGTGGCCGAGGAGGAGGTAGGGCATGCCCCGAACCTAGGCCGGGGCGGCGCCGCGCACATCGGCACCCGCACCCACCCCCTCTGAGTACCCGTGCTCATGACCGCGCCGGGGCGCCCCCCGACCTGCGGAGGGCGCCCCGGTGCACGGTCGCGGACCCTGTGCTAGGGGGAGGGGTCCGCGACCGGGGTGAGCGTGTCGGCGAACACCAGGCCGTGGCCGAGCCCGGTGTCGGCGCGCACCGTCCCCCGGTCGAACTCCACCCCGCTGGGGCGGGCCAACGCTCCCAGCGCGGCGAAGGAGGCACGGTCGATGTCCTCGACCATGGCCACCCGGGGAAGGCACAGCGCCAACTGGCCCGACAGCTCGGGCAACAGGTGCGGAGCCACCGGCACGCCGCGGCGCGCCATCGACTCCGCGATCCGCAGGAACGGGGTCACCCCGCCCACCCGCACCACGTTGGGCTGCGCCACGTCGCACACACCGAGGTCCACGGCCCGCTCGAACTCCGCGGCCGTGCGCAGGTTCTCACCGATCGCGAAAGCTGTGCCCGTCCGCTCGCGCAGCCGGGCATGCGACTCCAGGTCCTCGGCGGGCAGGGGCTCCTCCACGAAGTACGGATCGAACGGTTCCAGCGCGCGCAGCGCACGCGCCGCCCTGGGCACGTCCCAGCGCTGGTTGGCGTCCACCATCAACAACCGTTCCGGCCCCAGCGATTCCCGCACCGCGCCCACGCGCTCGACGTCGCGGGAGATCTCGGCCGAGCCCACCTTCATCTTGGCCGCCCGGTGCCCCGCCCCGACCCAGCCCCGCACCTGCTCCACCAGGTCCGGCAGCGAGTAGTCGAGGTTGACCCCGCTGCCGTAGGACTCCACCGAGTCACGGCGCCGGCCCACCAGGTCGACCAGGCTCACCCCCGCCGCACGGGCGGACAGGTCCCACAGGGCGATGTCCACCCCGGCCAGCGCCATCAGGGTGAGCCCGCTGGTCCCCGCCTCGCGCAGGTGCCAGCGCAGCTCGTCCCACCGGGAGGGGTGCGCCGCTCCCCCCGACAGGACCGGGCCCAGGTCGTCGTTGACCAGAGCCGCCACCGCACGGGCCCCGATCAGCGGGGTCCACGAGAAACCCGTGCCGACCAGCCCCGTGTCGGTGGCCACCCGCACCACCACCACGTCGTTGCGGTCCACCCCGCCGTCCCAAGCCCGGTGCAGCGGCAGCCGGAAGGCACGGGCCACGACCTCGGTGACACGCACCGTCAGCCCTCCTTCACCAGGGACAGGCCCGTCTCGATCAGCTCGCCCAGAGCCGCCACCTCCTCGGCCGTGGGGTCGGTGAACGGGGCCCGCACCCCGCCCGCCTCCACCCCGCGCAGCCGCGCCCCCGCCTTGACCAGGGACACCGCGTACCCGGGCACCCGGTCGCGCAGCCGCACCAGCGGCTCGAAGAACCCGGACAACAGCCGGTCCGCGAGCGGGTCCCCCGCGTGGAAGGCCGTGTAGAACGCGTTCGCCACCTCGGGCACGAACGCGAACGCCGCCGACGAGTACAGCGGCACACCCACACCCCGGTAGGCCGCCACGGTCAGCTCCGCCGTGGGCAGCCCGTTGAAGAACGTGAACTCGTCCCCGCGCACCTCGCGCACCGCCAGGACGATCTGGTGCATGCGCCCGAGGTCGCCCACCCCGTCCTTGATGCCCACCACCGTGGGGATCGCCGCCAGCTCGGCGGCGCTCTCAGGGGTGAACACCATCGATCCGCGCTGGTAGACGATCACCGGGATGTCGACGGCCGAGGTCACGGTGCGCACGTACTCCACCAGTCCCCGCTGCGGGGCGCCCACCAGGTAGGGGGGCAGCAGCAGGACGGCGTCCGCGCCCAGCTCCCGGGCCGCGCGGGCCTGCTCGACCGCGGTGCCGACGCTGCCGCCCGCACCGGCCACCACGGGCACACGCCCCGCGGTGACCTCCACCGACCGCCGCACCACCGCGGCGTGCTCGGCGGCCGACAGGGCGTGCACCTCACCGGTACCGCACGCCGCGAACACCCCGCCGGCCCCGTGCTCCACGCCCGAGGCCACGTGCTCGGCCAGCACGGCCTCGGCGACGCCTCCTCCGGAGTCGAAGGGGGTGAGGGGGAAGAACAGGATTCCTTCGAAGTTCATGCCGCTCCTTGACTGTTGAGGGATCGGGGCCGCCCCGGGTACGGGCGGCCCCGGCGAGGTCCGCAGGACCTCACAGGACGTGCTGCACGTGACGCCGGACCAGGGTGGCGATGACGTCGTCGCCGTCGGCGTCCCACACCTGCCGGTTGAAGATCTCCACCTCGATGTCCCCGTCGTACCCCGCCGCGTCCACGGCCCGGCGCAGGCCGCGCACGTCGGCGTGGCCGTCACCGACCATGCCCCGGCCCAGCAGGTTGTCGGCCGGAAGCGGCACCACCCAGTCACAGGCCTGGAAGGAGGCGATGCGCCCGCCCGCCCCGGCCCGCTCGATCTGGGTCCACACCTGCGGGTCCCACCACACGTGGTAGGCGTCCACGACCACGCCCGCCGCCTCGGCGTCGAAGCGTTCGGCCACGTCCAGGGCCTGCCCCAGGGTGGACAGCACCGCGCGGTCGGCGCAGAACACCGGGTGCAGCGGCTCCAGGGCCAGGCGCACACCGCGCTCGACCGCGTACGGGACGAGCTCGGCCAGGGCCTCGACCATCCGCTCGCGCACGCCGGCGAGGTCGCGGTCCCCGTCCGGCATGCCGCCCACCACCATGACCAGGCAGGGCGCGCCCAGCTCGGCGGCCTCGTCGACGGCCCGGCGGTTGTCCTCCAGCGCGGCGGCCCTGTCCCCACCGGTGAGGAACCCTCCACGGCAGTAGGACGAGACCCGCAGACCGCTGCGGCGCACCAGGTCAGCGGCCTTGGCGAGCCCGGTCTCGGCGACCGGTTCGCGCCACAGGCCGATGGCGGGCAGCCCGGCGCGCAGGCACCCGTCCACCGCCTGGGTCAGACTCCAGCGCTTGACGGTGGCCTGGTTCAGGGACAGCCGCGCGAGCCGGGGGTCGCCCGGCTCCGGGGTGTCCACGGCCGCGGGGAGGCCGGAGGGGACGTCGACGGCGCCGGGCACCACCGGGGCGGCGCCGTGGGGCGGGTACGTGGTCACTGGTCCACCCCCGACACCTGGAGCAGGGCACGCATGCGCGCCGCGGCGAGGTCGGGGTCGGAGAGGACCCCGGCGGCGTCGGCCAGGCGCAGGGCCTGGGCCAGGTGGGGCAGGTCGCGGGCGCTGTGCAGGCCGCCCACCATGTGGAACCCCTTCTGGTGGCCGTTGAGCCAGGCCAGGAAGGTGATGCCGGTCTTGTAGTAGAAGGTGGGCGCGGCGAACAGGTGCCGGGCCAGGGGGACGGTCGGGTCCATCAGCGCGCGGTAGCGTCCGGTGTCGCCCTCGTCCAGCGCCGCGAGCGCCCGGGCGGCGGCCGGTCCGATGGCGGCGAAGATCCCGAGCAGGGCGTGGGAGTGGCCCTGCTCGTCGCCCAGCACCAGGTCGGGGTAGTTGAAATCGTCGCCGGTGTACAGGCGCACGCCCTCGGGGAGCAGGCGTCTGAGCCGGACCTCCAGGGCGGCGTCGAGCAGGGAGACCTTGATGCCCTCCACCGCGTCGGCGTGCTCGGCGATCAGCGCGGCCACGGGCTCGATCGCCTCGGCCGGGTCGGCGAACCCCCAGTACCCGGCCAGGGCCGGGTCGAAGGCGGTGCCCAGCCAGTGCAGGACGACCGGGCGCTCCGCCCGCCGCAGCAGGCGGCCGTAGGCCTTGGCGTAGTCCCCCGGCCCCTGGGCGACGGCGGCCAGGGCCCGCGAGGCCATCAGGACGGGTGTGGCACCGGCGCCCTGGACGACGTCGAGCTGTTCCCCATAGGCCGTGATAACGCTTTCCAGGTCGACATGGGAAGAATCGAGCTGGTCGGTTCCCACCCCGCAGGCCAGGGCGGCGCCGCGCGCGGCGGCCTCCGCCCCCGACCTGCGGATCAGCTCGGCGGTGGCCTCCCAGTCCAGGCCCATGCCGCGCTGGGCCGTGTCCATGGCGTCGGCGACGCCCAGCCCCTGGTCCCAGAGGTGGTGGCGGAAGGCGAGGGTGGCCTCCCAGTCCAGGCGGGCGGGGGCCCCGGGCGCGTTGGGGGCGGCCGGGTCGGCGACCACGTGGGCCGCCGCGTAGGCGACGCGGGAGCGCGCGGGCGGCAGGGGGGAGGTGTCGGCGGGGGCGCCGGTCAGCGTGTAGGGCGCGACGGCGCCGTCGGGGGAGGGCAGGCGCAGTGTGCTCACGTCAGGGTGACCTCGTCCAGTTCGACGGTGTGCCCGTTCTGGGCCGAGCGCAGCCCGGCCTCGGCCATCTGCAGGCCCCGCGCGCCGGAGAGCAGGTCGTGCGGGAACGGGGCGTCCAGGACCACGTGCCGCAGGAAGCCCTCCCACTGGGCGCGGAACCCGTTGGGGAAGTCGGTGTTGTCGGGGACCTCCTCCCACTGCTCGCGGTAGCTGGCGGGGTCCTCCAGGTCGGGGTTCCAGACGGCCTTGGGGGTGGAGGCGCGGTGCTGGAAGCGGCAGGAGCGCAGCCCCGCCACGGCGCTGCCGTGGGTTCCGTCGACCTGGAACTCCACGAGCTCGTCGCGGTTGACGCGCACGTTCCAGGAGGAGTTGATCTGGGCGATGACGCCCCCCTCCAGCTCGAAGATGCCGTAGGCGGAGTCGTCGGCGGTGGCCTGGTAGGCGCGCCCCTCCTCGTCCCAGCGCTGCGGGATGTGGGTGGCCACCTTGGCGGTGACCGTGCGCACCGGGGCGAACAGGTGCTCCAGCACGTAGTGCCAGTGCGGGAACATGTCCAGCACCATGCCGCCGCCCTCCTCGGCCCGGTAGTTCCAGCTGGGCCGCTGCGCGGGCTGCCAGTCGCCCTCGAAGACCCAGTAGCCGAACTCACCCCGGACGGAAAGGACCTTTCCGAAGAAGCCGCTCTCGACCAGCCGGCGCAGTTTGAGCAGTCCGGGCAGGAAGAGCTTGTCCTGGACGACGCCGTTGCGCACGCCCGCGTCGCGGGCGAGCTTGGCCAGTTCCAGCGCTGAGCTGAGCGTGCTCGCGGTGGGCTTCTCGACGTAGACGTGCTTGCCCGCGGCGATGGCGGCGCGCACCGCGGCCTCGCGGGCGTGCGTGATCTGCGCGTCGAAGTAGATCGAGATCCGGTCGTCGGAGAGAACCGAGTCCAGGTCGGTGGTCCAGCGCTCGATGCCGTGCCGGTCCGCGATCTCGCGCAGTTTCCGCTCGGAGCGCCCGACCAGCACGGGTTCGGGGATGATCCGGGAGCCGTCGGGCAGGGGAACCCCTCCGGCCTCGCGGATCGCCAGGATCGACCTGGTCAGGTGTTGCCGGTACCCCATGCGTCCGGTGACGCCGTTCATGGCGACACCCAGCACGTGATCACTCATGGGTTGTTACCACCTCTCCTTGTGAAAGCGCTTTCCAGCGTACGGCAAACCGTCCGTCCACACCAGTGGGCCGGAGGTGCCGCAAGGGGCTCCGAGGAGGAAAACCGCGGAAAACCCCCGCGCACCGGGGGCGTTCCCGCCGGACAGGGGGTCGTGGCGCCCCGGAGGAGCGGGCGGGCGGCGCCGCGCACCCCCTGGCGCGCGGTCCGCTTGTAAAGGTACCCTTTACATGTGCAAGGAAATTTGACAGATGTGCTGAAGGTCGTGAAGACGCGCCTGGACGCGTTCCTCGCGTCACGCGTCCTGACGAAGGACGACGACTGGGCCGACGCGATAGGGCGTGCCGTGAGCATGCAGGCGGCCGCCGACGACGTCGTGCGCGCTGTCGTGCAGCAGGCGCGCCGGAACGGCGCCACGTGGCAGGTCATCGGTGACGCGCTCGGCGTGAGCAGGCAAGCGGCGTTTCAGCGCTATGGCAAACCGATCGATCCCCGAACAGGAGAACCCATGAACACCACGCCACTCCCCGGCGCCGCCGAACTGGCCGCGTCGGTGATCGGGGACCTCGCTTCCGGGCAATGGACGCGTGTCACCGAGCAGTTCGATCCGGCCATGCGCGACGGCCTGTCGGAGGAGGCGCTCGCGGCCGCGTGGGCGCAGATCATCGGCCTGTCGGGAGCTTTCGAAGGGCGTGGGGAGCCGGAGGTCACCCGGGCCGGCGACGTGACGATCACGAACACGCCGCTCTCGTTCGAGGCGGGCGACTACACGGCACGGATCTCGTTCCGCGACGACCGCGCCATCGCCGGCCTGCACATCCTCGAAGGGCAGACGCCATGACCATCAGACCTCAGCTCGGATCGAAGGCGACCGCGGCCCGAGGCGGGCCCCGCATGAACGGCCGCGATCTGCGATCCGTCGGCGTGTTCACCGCCCTGGCGTTCGCGCTCGCCTGGCTCCTCGCGCTCCCGCTCTGGTTCGGTGACGGGCTCGCCGGCCCCTGGTTCCCCCTCGTGGCGACCGCCACGATGGCGACCCCCGCGATCGCCGCCCTCGTCGTCGTGTTCTTCGTGGAGCGGCCGAAGCACAAGGCGTGGAAACTCGGGGTGTGGCCGCTGAGACCGGTCCGCGGGCTGCTCGGCTACGGGGCGCTGGGGATCTTCGTGTCCATCGCTCTGGTCCTGGTGGCGCTCCCGGTCGGTGCGCTGCTGGGGGTCTATCCGGCCGACTTCGCGAACTTCTCCGCGTTCCAGCAGGTCCTCGACGAGCAGGCGGGCGCCGCAGGGGCTGCCGGGATCCCGATGCCGATCGGCGCGCTCATCGCCGTCCAGCTCGCCGCACTCCCCCTGGCGGCGTTCGTCAACCTCATCCCGGCACTGGGCGAGGAACTCGGGTGGCGGGGGTGGCTGCTCCCGAAGCTGATGCCGCTCGGCACCCTGCCGGCCCTCCTGGTCTCCGGTGTGATCTGGGGCCTGTGGCACGCGCCGCTCATCCTCCTCGGGTACAACTACCCCGATGCGCCGGGTTGGCTCGGCCTGGCCGCGATGGTCGGCATGTGCGTTCTGATCGGCGCGGTCTTCGGCTGGCTGAGGCTCCGATCGGGGTCCGTGTGGCCCGCGGCCCTCGCACATGCCGCGTTCAACGGGGCGGGCGGGTCCTACCTCCTCTTCGCGAAGGCGGGAGAGCACGTCGACACCACGCAGGCGACGGTCCTGGGCTGGAGCGGATGGATCGTGCCGCTCGCGCTCGTCGTGGTCCTGGTCGCCACGGGACAGTTCTCCTCCGCGAAGCACCCGTCCACCCCGCCGTCGCAGAAGGGCCGTCCCCCCGAACGCCCGGCGACGGGACAGGCGACCGGTGAGTAGCCGCAACGGCCGCTGAGGCCTCCGAGGACGGGTGCGGCGGTGGCAGACGGAGGAACACCGGGGCCCTGCGCGGCCGGGGTCGCCCACAGGGCCCGGCCGACCCGGAGCCCCCGGCGTCAGGACGTCCGCGAGCGCGGTCGCAGAGAAAGTCACCGCACGCCGGGTGGAGGACAGTTCCTGACCTGAACGGTTCCTAGAGTGGGGGCGCACCCCAGCACCCCGAGGAGACCCATGGGCGCCCCCACCTGGCAGGACATGACCGCACGACGCCTGTGGCGCCATGCGCTCACCTCCCCGGGCACGAGCGCGGCCGACGTGGTCGGCGCCATGTGCGGGGTCCACGCCCAGGTGATGCCGGCGGCCGAGGTGTCGCTCGGACTGCGCCTGGAGGACGCCGACCGCACGCATGTGCGCGCCGCCCTGTGGGAGACCCACGAGCTGGTCAAGACCTTCGGCCCGCGCGGCACCGTCCACCTGCTGCCCACCCGCGAGCTGCCGCTGTGGACCGCGGCGCTCTCGGCGGCCCAGCGCGCGGGCAACCCCTCCCCCAAGGGGGCGCTGCTCACCCCCGAGCAGACCGACGAACTGGTCGAGGCGTCCGCCGCCGTCCTCGCCGACACCGAGATGACCGTGGACGAGCTCACCGAGGCCCTGGCCGAGCGGGTCGGCTCCTGGGCGGCCGACCCCGTCATGGACGCCTTCCAGGCCAAGTGGCCGCGCTGGCGGCAGGCCACCCACACCCTCGCCAACCGCGGCTCCCTGTGCTTCGGCCCGATGCGCGGCCGCAAGGTCACCTACACCAGCCCCCGCCGATGGCTGCCGGACACCGCTCCGGCCGACACCGAACGGGCCCTCGCCCACGTGCTGACCGGTTACCTGCGCGCCTACGGCCCGGCCACGCCCCAGCACTTCGCCCAGTGGCTCTCCGCGCCCAGGCGCTGGGCGGTCGAGCTGTTCGCGTCCATGGGCGGGCTCGTCGAACCCGTCGAGGTGGAGGGCGCCACCCTCTACCAGGTCGCCGGGGACGCCGCCGCCCCTCCCGCACCCGCCCCGGAGGTCCTGCTGCTGCCCTACTTCGACGCCTACACCGTGGGCTGCCACCCGCGCGACGTGGTCTTCCCCGGTCCGGCCCGCCGGCGTGCGCTGGCCCGGGGCCAGGCCGGGACCCACCCCGTCCTGTTCGTGGACGGTCTGGCGGCCGGGGTCTGGCACCAGCGGCGGTCGGGCCGTCACCTCGACATCACCGTGGAGGCCCTGGCCCCGCTCCCGCCGGCACGGCGCGACGCCGTCGCCGAGCAGGCCGAACGGGTCGGGCGCATCCTCCAGGCCTCTCCGCGCCCGGCCTTCGACACCGTCACCGTGGGCCCCCACGCCTGACAAC
>NZ_JBSHDN010000185.1:0-12646 GCF_053616335.1 Nocardiopsis sp. NPDC055824 | reverse complement strand
GGCCGCCGGGACGCCGGGGGCGGCGCCGGCCCGGGTCAGCCCTCGCCGAAGACCCGGTCCACGACCCGGGCCGCCGCGTGCCCGTCGTCGAGCGGGCAGAACCGGTCGACGAACGACCGGTAGGACGGCTCGGCCCGGCGCGCCACCTCGTCGATGTCGAGGAGCGCCCCGATCACGTCGTCGGACCCGGTCAGCAGCGGGCCCGGCGCGGTCTCCTCGAAGTCGAAGTAGAAACCGCGCAGGTTGTCCCGGTAGCCCTCCAGGTCGTACGTGAAGAACAGCATCGGACGGCCGGTGTTCGCGAAGTCGAACATCATGGACGAGTAGTCCGTGACGAGCACGTCGGTGACCAGGAAAAGCTCCATGATCTCCGGGTACAGGGACACGTCGTGGACGAAGCCCTCGCCGACGATCGGCACGCTGTCGACCACCCGGGGGTGGCGCCGCACCAGGAGCACGTGGTCGTCGCCGAGCTTCTCGTACATCCGGCGCAGGTCCAGGTGCAGGTCGAGCTTGTGCTTGCCGCGCGTGTAGTACTTGTCGTCACGCCAGGTCGGCGCGTACAGCACCACCTTCTTGCCCTCGGGGAGGCCGAGGCGCCGCCGGGTGCGCTCCGCGATCGCCTCGCGGTCGGGCGAGAAGAAGATGTCGTTGCGCGGGTACCCGGTCTCCAGGACCTCCCCCTCGAAGCGGAAGGCGCTGCGCAGGATCGGCGTCGCCCACGGGCTCGGCGAGACCAGGTAGTCCCACTGCCGGGTCTCCCAGGCGAGCTTGTCGAAGTAGTCGCGGGACTTGCCCCGGATGTTCTCGATGTCGAAGCCGATCCGCTTGAGCATCGAGCCGTGCCAGGTCTGCACGACCACCTGGTCCGGACGGCGGTGGAACCAGGTCGGCTGGCGGGAGTTGGTGACCAGGTACCGCGTGCGGGCCAGCGCCTCGTAGTACTCCCGGCCCCGGTGGCGGACGGGCGCCAGGTCGTCGGGGAGGCGGACCTGCCCGTCGGCCACCAGCCACGACATCGGGTAGTCCGCCCAGCGCCCGCGGCCCCGGAGCTCCGCGTAGAGGCTCTGGGGGCTGTCGGAGTACTGGCGGCCGGTGTAGGTGTCGAAGAGGATGCCCTCGTCGACCGGCTTCTCCCGCTCGGCCGGGTAGAACGTCTCCCTCAGCTCGCGCTGGGCGAAGCTGCCGCGCTCGGCGGGGCGCAGGTCGCTGCCGACCCGGAGGACGGGGATCCCGCGCCCCTGGTAGGAGAGCTTGTAGGAGCGCTCGCTCGTCTGCATCTCCAGCGGCAGTCCCGTGATGAGCGCGTCGGAGAACTCCACCCCCACGTCCGTGGGGCCCTCCTCGGAGCCCTCCGCCGTGCCGCCCCGGACCCGGCCCCACAGCTGGTAGGTGCCCACGGGCAGGGACAGGTCCCCGGACAGGGTGGGGACGTCCGCCGGGGAGAACCTGGCCCCGAACCGGTTCCCGGAGCGCTCCACCCGCAGCCCGTGCTCCTCGTCGCGCCCGCGCGCCTTGGCGACCAGGCGCAGGTCGGTGCCGGCGGGGAACTCGCCCTCCAGGACGAGTGCGCGCCCCTCCCAGCGGGCCCCGTCCACGGTGGGCCGGGCGTGCCCGGCGCGCAGTCTCAGGTAACCGGTGGCGCCGCGCCGGACGACCAGCTCCTGGAGGGTGTCCTCGGCCGCGTAGGCGGTGGTGGCGACGTCGTCGGACATCACCAGGGGGACGGCCTGCCGGTCGGGGGTGACCAGGTGGACGTCCCACTCCTCCTGGCGGATCACGCCTCCGCACTCGCTGACGCTGCGGTCGAACAGCTCGTCGGCGCGGACCCGGGCGCTGAAGCGGCCGGCGTGCACGGTGACGGGGTGGGTGAGCGCCGCCGTGCCCGGCCTGCGGGTCAGTCGCAGCTCCGTGGCCTCGGCGGCGGGCGCGGACAGCAGCTCGCCCTCCAGCTCCAGTTCACCGGTACGGGGGTCGAAGCGGTGGGAGGTGACGCGGGCGCGGGCCTGCTCGACCCCCACGACCAGCTGCCGGTCCTTGTTCCAGTACGGGCGGACCCAGAAGTCCTCGTCGACCTGCTGGTATCCGGGGCGCTCGGGCGGACCGGAGACGGGGCCGGACAGGAACTTGCGCCGGGTGATGCCGCGGTTGAGGACGACCAGCTCGACCTTCCAGTCCCCGGGCTCCCAGCCGCCGGCGGACCGCAGCCGGCGCGGGTCCAGGACGAGGTCGAAGCCGCCGTAGTCGTGGCGGGCGGCGTCGATGACGTCGGGGAGCTTGAACTCGGCGGCGAGCCGGGTGCGGACCGGGATGCGCACCCGGCGGTGGGTGGCGGTGTTGACGGCGAACGCGACCACGTGCTGCTGCCAGCGCTTGCGGGCCCGGAGGTGGCGGATGCCGACCCTGCCGCTGATGTGCAGGCGCCCGGCCTCCCAGCGGACCTCCTCGGTCTTCTGGCGGACCCGGATGTCCTCGTCGAGCCGGTACACCTCGCGGGGCACGGCCTTCTCCGGGTCATCGGACTCGAAGAAGGGGTACCTGATGTAGTAGCCGAGACCGCGCCGGACGACGGTGGCCTTCTTGATCTCGACGCTCTTGGCGAAGGTGGCCACCTCCAGGACGTCGGCCACGCGCCGCTTGCGCACGAGGTGGTACAGGAGGCGCGCGAGGACGCCGAGTCCTCGCAGCTGCTGCGCGGGGACGTGGTCCAGGAAGTCGTTGAGCAGGTCGACCGCGGTCTCGCGGGCGTCGTCCTCCGCGTCGTCCAGCCTGAGGAGCAGGCTGTGGAGCTCGCCGTTGAGGAGGGTGCGGTCCCACAGTTCGCGGTCGGCGGTGGCCAGGCCCGCGGCGAGTTCGCCCATGGCGCGGATGCGGCGTTCGAGGACGTCCTTCTCCAGCGGGAGCCGGGCGTGCTCGCGCTCGCGCATCAGCAGGACGGGGCCGGGGAGGACGTCGACGGCGGTGGCGGCGAGGGCGGCGCGGCGCAGGCCCAGGTCGGCGTCGTCGGGGTGGAGGCCGTGGTCGGGCAGGGACTCCCAGAACCCCTTGCGCCAGAGCTTGTTGCCGAGTGTGGGGTCCGCGGCCAGGCCGGGGACGTTCCGGGGGTCCTCGGCCAGGCGGTTCCTGCCGCAGTAGCGCTTGTGCGCCCTGGAGGGGGAGGCGCCGAGCTCGTTGAACTTGTACACGTTGCCGACGACCAGGTCGGAACGGCTGTCGGCGGCGCTCTTCACGAGGTAGGACAGCGCGTAGCCGGTGAGGGCGTCGGAGCCCTCCAGGAAGAGCAGGTGGCTGCCGCCGGCGGCCTCCGCCCCGCGTGCGCGCGCGGTCGGCCGGTCGGGGGCCGGGTCGCCGCCCAGGAGTACGGCCCTGAGTCCGGGCGGCGGGGACTCGGCGAACGCGGCCGCCGTGGCGAGCCCGTCCTCGCTGACGGACTCGACGGCTTCGTCCCCCTGGTCGCCGTCCTCGGCCGGGACGTCGGGGTCGGCGTCCTCCGCGGCGTCCTCGTCGCCGCCGTCGGTGTCCGGCCCCGGGGATGTGGACCCGGCGTCGGCGGTGCGGGGGCGGTCGCCGTTTCCGGCGCGGATCGGGACGAGGACGACCTCGATGTCCGTGGGCGGCTCGGGAGCCGCCTCCCCGACCCGGTCACCGCTCTGTTGGCGGCTCAGGGAGTCGAGGCAGTTCTGCAGATGTGGCTCGGTGACGTCGAACGTCACGATGACAGTGGGTTCGGGCACGGAAGTTGACACCCTCCGGAGGGTTCGTTGCCGTGGGCAACGCGCGGGAACCGTCGGCGCGGGCCGCGTTTCTCAGACGACGAATAACTACTGAACGTAGGGGATGCGCGACCAAAAGTGTGCCTGGACCCGCTCTGCGGCGCGCTGCACGGGTCGGGGGAGACGTGCGGCCGCGGGGGCCGCGCCGGAGCCCAGCGGCGCGCCGGGGCCCTGCACTAGGGTCAGAGACAGAAGTATCACAGGCCCGGGGGCCCGGCGCCCACCAGCGCGGGGCGGGTGACCCGGGCGAACGGCACGAACCCCCTGTCGTCGGCACGACCCGGAAGCGGATACGGACAGCATGGCCCCTCCTGAGCACGGTGACGAGAAGCGGCGCGGCGACGGGGACCTCCCCCGCCCCGGGGAGCGGGCGGGCGGCGCCCCCGGCGCGGGACGCCTGCGGCGCGAGGTGGAGGAGCGCAGCGCGGTGCCGCTGGTGTGGTTGCACCAGCGTCCCCGCTGGCTGGCGCCGCTGGTGCTGGGAGCGCTCTTCCTCGCGGGGCTGGCGGCTCCGGGGTTCGTGGGCGCGGTCTGCCTTCTGCTGGTGGCGGTGTTCTTCGTGTGGCTGGCGTTCTTGACCTGGCCCTCCCTGACGGGTCAGCAGAAGGTGCCGCGCGTGCTCATGGTGGGGGTCGTCCTGGTGCTGGCGGTGGCGAGGACCCTGGGTTTCTGACCGGGGCCCGTCCTCACGGCACCTCTGTCACATTTTGACAATCATTTTCGTTTTCGCCATAATGACTAGGTGTCTGCCCAGTTCACGGACGTCGGAAGCGACGTACCGCCCGCCTTCCGGACCGTCGGGGCGCATGTCGCCTACGACGGCGTTCCCGTGCTCGACGGCGTGAGCATCGACATACCCGTCGGCCAGACGATGGCGGTCCTGGGCCCCAACGGCTCCGGCAAGTCGACGCTGATGCGCGCGATGCTGGGCATCGTGCCGCTCACGTCGGGGCAGGTCCTCGTGCACGGCGTCCCGCTGCGGCGCTTCCGCTCCTGGCGCAGGATCGGCTACGTCCCCCAGCGGCTCACCGCGGGGGGCGCCGTCCCCGCCACCGTGCGCGAGATCGTCGCCTCCGGGCAGGTCGCCGCGCGCCGCCGCCTCTCGTTCGCCACGCGGGCCGACCGCGCCGCCGTCGAGGAGGCCCTGGAGACCGTCGGCCTGGCGGACCGGGCCCGCGACTCGGTGCGCGAGCTCTCCGGCGGCCAGCAGCAGCGCGTCCTCATCGCCCGCGCCCTCGCCGGGCGGCCCGACACCTTCGTCATGGACGAGCCCATGGCCGGCGTGGACGCCGAGAACCAGCGCGCGCTCGCCGGCACCATCGCCCGCCTGCGGGACCTCGGCGCCACCGTGGTCCTGGTCCTGCACGAGCTGGGCCCCCTGGAGGACGTGATCGAGCGCGCCGTGGTCCTGGAGTCGGGACGCGTCGCGCACGACGGCAGCGCCCCCGAGCCCACCGGCGAGTGCGCCCGTCCCGGCCACGAGCACCAGCACCCCCACCCCGACCCCAACGACCCGGCGAGGGCCGCCACCGAGACCGCCCCCGCCAACCTGATCCGACTCGAGGTCCCCGGCCGTGACTGAACTGCTCCAGTACGAGTTCATGCGGCGTGCCCTGGTCGCCGCCGTGCTGGTCGGCCTCGTCGCCCCGATCATCGGCACCTACCTCGTCCAGCGCCGCCTCGCCCTGCTGGGCGACGGCATCGGCCACGTCGCGCTGACCGGCGTGGCGCTGGGCCTGCTCACCAGCACCTCCCCGGTGCTCACCGCGGCCGTGGTGGCGACCGCGGGCGCCGTGCTCATCGAGATCGTGCGCGTGCGCACCCGCACCAGCGGCGACGTGGCCCTGGCCCTGCTGTTCTACGGCGGCATCGCGGGCGGGGTGCTGCTCATCGGCCTCACACCGGGGGCGAGCAACGCCACCCTGGTCTCCTACCTGTTCGGCTCGGTCAGCACCGTGGAGGAGGCCGACCTGTGGGTCGTGGGAGTCCTGGCCGCGGGGGTGGTCGGCGTGGTCGCGGTGTTCGGACGCGAGCTGTTCGTGCTGTGCCAGGACGAGGAGGTGGCGCGGGCCCACGGGCTCCCCGTGCGCTTCCTGAGCGTGCTGCTGGCGGTGACCGCCGCGCTGACGGTGGTGATCGCCATGCGGGTGGTGGGGGTCCTCATGGTGAGCGCCCTGATGATCGTCCCGGTCGCCGCCGCGCAGCAGCTGACCAAGAGCTTCCGGGTGACCATGCTGCTGGCCGTGGCGATCGGGCTCCTGTCCTCGCTGGGCGGGCTGACCACGTCGTTCTACGCAGATCTGTCGCCCGGTGCGACGATCGTCCTGCTGGCCCTCGCCGTCTACGGCGCGGCGGTGGCGGCGGGCGGCGTGCTGCGCCGCGCTTCCGGAGCGCGTTCCCCGCGGGCCCACGGGCCCGGAGCGGGGGTTCCGGCCGGTACGATGCCCCAGACTGATCGGGGGAGGGTGAAACCATGAGTACACGACGCGACGCGGTCCGCCAGGCGCTGACCGAGTCCACAGGCTTTCGCAGCGCCCAGGACCTGTACGCCGACCTGCGCGCCGACGGTTCCAAGATCGGGTTGACCACCGTCTACCGCGCTCTGCAGGCGCTGAGCGACTCGGGTCAGGTCGACGTCCTGCGGACCGACGACGGCGAGGCCGTCTACCGGGCGTGCGACACCGAGAGCCACCACCACCACCTGGTCTGCCGGGTGTGCTCGACCGCCGTGGAGATCGAGGGCCCGGCCGTGGAGAGGTGGGCGGTCGAGATGGGCGCCAAGCACGGCTTCACCGGTGTGACGCACACCCTCGAGGTCTTCGGCACCTGCGCCCGCTGCTCCTGAGCCGGCTCCGCACCGCCGGCCCCGCCCGGGCCCCGGGCGTCCGCGGACCGGGCCTCCTCGCAGGGGCCTCCCGGCGGCGGGCCCCGGAGCGGTCCGGGACCCGCCGCCGGACCGTGCGGGCGTCCGCGCCGCCGCTCAGTCGCGGTGGACGCGCAGCGGCTCCAGGACGGGGCGCTTGGCACTCACGTTGTCACCTGACGAACGGCCGGTGAGCCGCCGGTGGATCCACGGCACCAGGAACTCGCGCGCCCAGTGCAGGTCCTCCTGCCGGGCCGTCCGCCAGTCGCGCGGCGCGGCGGGCGGCCACGGCTCGTTCCAGTCCGTGCCGGTCGGCACGCCGAGGACCTCGCACACGCGCAGGGCGAGGCGGCGGTGGCCCTCCGAGGACAGGTGCAGGCGGTCCCAGTTCCAGGCCCTGGCGTCGTCGAGGACCCGCATGCTCCACACGTCCACCACGTCGCACCCGTAGCGGTCCGCGATGGCCCGCAGGTGCATGTTGTAGGTGGCGATCTTGCCGCGCATGTGCCGCATCACCGGCTGCCAGTTGGTGTCGAACCCGGTGAAGAGGACGATGCGCGCGCCGGTCCGGCTCAGCTCCTCGACCGCCCCCGCGAAGGCCACGGCGACGGCGTCGGGGTCCGCCCCGGGGCGGATGATGTCGTTGCCGCCCGCGCACAGGGTGATGAGGTCGGGCGACAGCTCGACGGCGCGGGGGATCTGCTCGTCGATGATCTGGTGCATGATCTTGCCGCGCACGGCGAGGTTGGCGTAGCGCACCTCGGCGACGTGGTCGGCGAGGTGCTCGGCCACCCGGTCGGCCCAGCCCCGGTAGCGGCCGTTGGGCACGGCGTCGCTGTCCGGGTAGGGGTCGCTCATGCCCTCGGTGAAGCTGTCACCGAGGGCGACGTAGGACAGGATGTCCCCGCTCGTCAGATCCTTCGTCCCAAAACCGCTCATAGTGCACGATGATCCATCCCCACCCCCGGGTTACGCGACAGTAGGTTGCCGTTCGCGCACGTATTGGGTGGCACGTCACACCGTGAGCGGTGCGGCGGAGGGGCCGGGCCGGTCAGCGGTCCTTCGTGACCGGGGTCAGCTCCGGGCGCTTGGCCGTGACCGTGTCGCCGGACGAGCGTCCGGTCAGGCGGCGCCCGATCCACGGGCCGAGCGAGTCCTTCACCCAGGTCAGGTCGTCCCGGCGGGCCTGCCTCCAGGGCACCGGCCCCTGCTCGGGCCACGGCTCGTCCCAGCGGTCGGCGACCGGCACGCCCAGGACCTCGGCCGCGCGCAGCGCGAGGCGGCGGTGCCCCTCCGGGGACATGTGCAACCGGTCCTCGTCCCAGGCGCGGGAGTCGGTGAGCGCGTCCATGGACCACTGGTCCACCAGGAAGCAGCCGTGCTTGTCGGCGACCGCGCGCACGTGGAGGTAGTAGCGGGCGAACAGGCCGATGGTGCCGCGCATGTAACCGGTGGTGACGTTCACCCCCGTGAACAGCACGACCTGGCTCCCCGCGGCACGGAGGCGGCCCACCGTGTGGTCCAGGATGCGGGCCATCCGCTCGGGGTCCCCGCCGGGGCGCAGCAGGTCGTTGCCGCCGGCGCTCAGCGTCACCAGGTCGGGGGCCATCGCCAGGACCGGCGGGACCTGGTCGGTGACGATCTGGCGCATCAGCTTGCCGCGCACCGCGAGGTTGGCGTACCCGATCTCCCCCACGTGGTCGGCGAGGTGTTCGGCCAGCCGGTCGGCCCAGCCGCGGAACCCCTCCCCGCCCGGGTACGGGTCGCCCACGCCCTCGGTGAAGCTGTCCCCCACCGAGACCAGCGACATGCCCTGCCTGACCAGGGGTTCTTCGGAACCCGACATCACTTCTCCTCCCCAGCTACGGCGTTGGGCAGGGCGCCTCCGTAGCGGCGGTCCCTGCTCGCGTAGATCTCACATGCCCGCCACAGGTCGCGGCGGTCGAAGTCGGGCCAGAGCGTGTCCAGGAACACGAACTCGGCGTAGGCGGACTGCCAGAGGAGGAAGTTGGACAGCCGCTGCTCCCCGGAGGAGCGCACGAACAGGTCGACGGGGGGCACGTCGGGGGCGTAGAGGTGCCTGGCGAGGGTGTCCTCGGTGATCTTGTCCGGGGAGAGCCGCCCCTCCGCCGCCTCGCGGGCCATCGCGCGGGCCGCGTCGACGATCTCCGCCTGGCCGCCGTAGTTCACGCAGAACTGCAGGGTCAGGCCGGTGTTGTCCTTGGTCATCTCCTCCGCGTCGCGGAGTTCCTTGATGACGCTCTTCCACAGGCGCCCGGCGCGCCCGGCCCACTTGACGCGGACCCCGCGCGCGTGCAGCTCGTCGCGGCGGTTGCGGATGGTGTCGCGGTTGAAGCCGAGGAGGAAGCGGACCTCGTCGGGCGACCGCTTCCAGTTCTCGGTGGAGAAGGCGTAGGCGGAGAGGTGGGAGACGCCCATCTCCAGGGCGCCCTCGATCACGTCGAAGAGGGAGGACTCCCCCGCCTTGTGCCCCTCGGTGCGCGCCAGTCCGCGTTCCTTGGCCCAGCGGCCGTTGCCGTCCATGACGACGGCCACGTGCCTGGGCACGAGGGCGGCGGGCAGCTCGGGGGGCCGCGCGCCGCTGGGGTGCGGGACGGGCGCGGCGTACTCCCGGCGTTTACCGGTGTCGAAGCTGAACAGACTCAAGAACGCTCCACATGGCGCAGTGATCGGATTCCGTTTTCCAGGTGCCACTGTAGGTAGGCCGCGACCAACCCGCTGCACTCGGAGCGGTGCCTGCCCTCGCTGGCGTCCGCGCTCTCCCAGTCCCCCCCGAGCAGGGCCGACATCAGCCGGAACGTGTCGGGGGACGGGTGCACGGAACCGTGGGGGCGGCACACCGAGCAGACCATACCGCCGGCGTGGACCGCGAAGGCGCGGTGCTCCCCCCGGCTGCCGCAGCGGGCGCACCCGTCCAGGGCCGGCGCGTACCCGGCGACGGCGAGCGACCGGAGCAGGTAGGCGTCCAGGACCAGCCGGGAGTCGTGGGAGCCCTCCCCCAGGGTACGCAGTGCGCCGATCAGCAGCAGGAACTGGCGCAGCGCGGGGTCCTTCTCCACGGAGACGACCTTCTCCGCGGTCTCCAGCATCGCGGTGGCGGCGGTGTAGCGGGCGTAGTCGGAGACGACGGCCTCGCCGTAGGAGCGGAGGGTCTCGGCCTGGGTGATGACGTCCAGCGTGCGACCGGTGTGGAGCTGCAGGTCGACGTGGGTGCACGGCTCCAGGCGCGCGCCGAAGCGGGACTTGGTGCGACGGACCCCCTTGCCGACGGCGCGGACCAGGCCGGTGCGCCGGGTCAGGAGGGTGACGATGCGGTCGGCCTCGCCCAGCTTCTGGTTGCGCAGGACGACACCCTCGTCGCGGTAGAGACTCACCCCCCCATTGTCGCGGATGCCACCGACCACCCGGGCTGCCCGACCTCTCCCCACAGACCCCGACGTGACCTGCTTTATTACGTTTTGGATTCCCTTTTTGCTCGCTTTGCTCTACTCTCACGCGCTAGGACGCACCTCACCGGGCCTGCCGCCCTTCCCCCGCGGCGTCCGGAGTCCCCCGCGCGCACGCGCTGCCCCCCGGGCACGGGTCACACAGAACTCACGTGCCCATGGGCACGGGCAGAGCCGGCCGGGGGAAGGACCAACACCCCGGCCGCGGTCACGGACCGGCAGGTCCGCGGGCGTGTCCACCCGATTCCCGTCACGGAGGAGAGCGATATGGCGCGTGGTCGCCGAGGCAAGCGCCGGATGAGCGCTCGCGAGAACCGCTCACGGAAGGACGGGCGGCGCCGCCGCCCGGTACCCCTCGCGGTGGCGCTGGCAGCGATACCGGTCGGCCTGACCCTGGCAGGAGCACTGCTGGTCACCGGGGCGGGCGAGAGCCTGAACCCGTTCCGGGACACCGCGGACGAGACCCTGGCGACGGGTCGGATCGGTGACGCCGTCGCCGACGGCTCCGCCGTGCCGGAGGCCTCCGCGGACGACGACTTCTTCGCGTCGCCCAGCGCGCCGCCGCAGGACCGGCCGTCGCCGTCCGGCGCGGGCGGGCCGCAGAGCGCCGACGTGACGGCCTCCTCCGTCCCCGAGGAGGCGCGGGAGGACGGGAGCCCGTCCGGCGGGGGCGGCGGTGGCGGCGGGAGCGACGACGGCGACGGCGAGCGCCGGGGCCGCGGCGGCTCCGGCCCCTCCTCCGCAGGGGGGTCGGTCGACCGGGTCGTGACCCTGGTCAACGGGGAGCGCGCCTCCGCCGGGTGCGACCCGCTCACGGTGGACCCGCGGCTCACCGCCGCCGCCCAGGAGCACAGCGAGGACATGGACCGGCGCGACTACATGGGTCACGAGAACCCCGAGGGCGAGGGCCCGGCCGACCGCGCCCTCCGCCACGGCTACGACGCGTGGGGCGCGGAGAACGTCGCCAAGGGGCAGACGAGCGCCGCCCAGGTCATGGACGCCTGGATGGGCAGCCGGGGCCACCGCGACAACATCCTCAACTGCGACCTGGTGGCGATCGGCGTGGGAGAGTCCGGCAACGCCTGGACCCAGAAGTTCGGCTGGGAGTAGGCCGGGCACGGCTGCGGTCCGCGCTCCCCCGGGGCGCGGACCGCCGTCGTCGGAGGCCCCGGCGCCGGCTCCCCGCACCGCGCACGGGGGGACCGCGCCGCGCGAACCCCTACCGCCACGGCTCTCCCGCGCCCTACCCTGGCCCGGTGCCCCCTGTCACGCGGCCCGCGACCGCCGAGGACCTCGACGCCGTGCTGTCCCTGCTCGGCGAACTGCCCCCCGACGCCCCGCCCCTCACCGCGGCCTCGGCCGCGCGGATCTGGTCGGAGGTCTCGGGCCAGGAGGGGCGGACCCTGCTGGTCCACGAGCGCGACGGGATCGTCGCCGGGACGGTGGACTGCCTGGTGGTGCCCTGGACGTTTCGGGACGGGCGGCCGGTGATGCTCGTGGAGAACCTCGTGGTCGCCGAACGGCACCGGCGCTCGGGTGCGGGACGCTCCCTGATCCGGTCGGCGGAGCGCCTCGCGCGCCGCGCCCGCTGCCACAGGATCCAGCTGCTCGCCGCCGGCGACGCCTACGTGCACGCGTTCTACCGCGCGTGCGGCTTCGTGTCCTGCGCGGACGGGTTCCGCAAGCACGTCCCCTCCTGGACCGTCGGAGCCTCCCTGTAACCTGGTCCGTCGCCGCGCCTACCCCGCGGTGTGACGGAGGGGTCCCCCGATGCGTGAACTGAGTGAGCTGGTCGAGGTCGAGGAGCCCGCCTGGCCCGTCCTGACCGAGCGCCTGGCCGGCAGCGCCGCGCCGGTGCGCGTGCTGCCGGTCGACCCCGTCGCGGGCCGGACCTGCCTGCACCGGCTCCAGGTGACCGCCCGGTCCTTCCTGGGCGCGATGGCGCTGGAGTGCGGCGGCCTGGTGCTCGACGGGGGCTGGCTGCGGGTGCACGGCGGGGGCGGCCCCGACCTGCGGGGGCTGGGCGAGGTCAACGACCTGAGCGCGGCCGTGGTCTTCGGCCCGCCGCTGCGGCTGGTGGTGGGGCACGACGTGCTGGGCGGGGTGTTCGCCCTGAACGGGCCGGGCTCCGAGGGCGCGGAGCACCCGGGCAGGCCCGGTGAGATGGTGTACTTCGCCCCCGGCTCCCTGCGGTGGGAGCCGATGGAGACCACGTACTCCTCGTGGCTGCTGTGGATGCTGGCGGGCAACCTGGAGGGGTTCTACGAGGGGTTGCGCTGGACCGGCTGGCGCGAGGAGGTGGAGGGTCTCGGCCTCGGACAGGGGTTGGCGGTGCGGCCCCGGCCCCGGTCCGGGGAGCAGACCCCGGCGGACCCGGCCGCCGCCTCCCGCAGAGCGGTCCCGCTGGGCGAGCTGACCGCGGCGCACCGGGATCTGTGCGCCGCCCGGGGCCTGCCCGACCCCGGACCGTTCGGCCTTCTCTGAGGGGCGTCCCGCCTCCGCGTGCGGCAGCTCCCGGGGGGCCGGGGCGGGCGCTGCCGCGC
>NZ_JBSHDN010000184.1:0-12689 GCF_053616335.1 Nocardiopsis sp. NPDC055824 | reverse complement strand
CCCATCGGAGCGCGCCCGGCCCCGGCCCGGACGGCATCAGACGGTGGGCGCGGCCCCGTTCACGCGGCGGGGCACGCCCAGCGGGTTGTCGTCGCGCAGCTCGCGGGGGAGCAGCGACTGCGGCACCGACTGGAAGGACACCGGGCGCAGGAAGCGCCGGATCGCCGTGGTGCCCACCGACGTGTGCAGGGGCGCGGTGGTCGCCGGGTAGGGGCCGCCGTGGGTCATGGCGTACGTGACGGCCACCCCCGTCGGCCATCCGTTCCAGACCACCCGCCCCGCGACGGACGCCCCCAGCGCCAGCAGCGCGGGCGCCACCGGGTCGTCCTCCTCACCGTGCACGGTGACGGTGAGCTGGCCGCGGAGCACCCCCGCCGCCTCCAGGAGGCGGCGCTCGTCGGCGTACGCGACCACGAGGGTCGCCGGCCCGAAGCACTCCTCCAGGAGGGTGTCGGCGTGCTCCAGCAGGGAGTCCAGGTCGGTCCGCAGCAGGCTCGGGGACCAGTCGTCGCCGGTGTGCCTGCCCTGGACGAGCACCTCGGTGGCGGGGTGGCCGCTGAGCGCGTCCAGGCCCCGCTCGAACCCCTCCGCCACGCGGTCGTTGAGGAGCGGGCCCGCCGCCCTGTCGGCGAAGTCGGCGACCAGGGCGCCGAGGTCGGCGTCCTCCGGCAGGAACACCACGCCCGGCTTCGTGCAGAACTGCCCCGACCCCATGGCCGCCGAGTCGGCGTAGCCGCCGAGGATCTGCTCTCCGCGCGCCGCCATGGCGGCGCGGGTGACGAACACCGGGTTCACGCTGCCGAGCTCGCCGTAGAAGGGGATCGGCTCGGGCCGGGCCGCGGCCAGGTCGAACAGGGCGCGCCCGCCCGGGATCGACCCGGTGAACCCGACGGCGCGGGTGAGCGGGTGGGTGACCGCCAGCCTGCCCGCCTCCATGCCCTCCACCAGCGCGAAGGAGCCCTCGGGCGCCCCGGCCCCGGTGAGCGCGTCGACGACGACACCGGCGGTGGCGCGGGCCAGCTCCGGGTGGCCGGGGTGGGCCTTGACGACCACCGGGCACCCGGCGGCCAGCGCCGAGGCGCTGTCCCCGCCGGCCGTGGCGAAGGCGAAGGGGAAGTTGCTGGCCCCGAACACGACGACGGGGCCGAGCGGGACGAGGATGCGGCGCACGTCCGGGCGCGGCGTCCCCCACTCGGGGTCGGCGGGGTCGACGGCGGCCTCCAGGTAGGAGCCGTCCTCCAGGGTCTGCGCGAACAGCCTGAGCTGGAAGGTGGTGCGGCCCAGCTCTCCCTTGCAGCGCGCCTCGGGGTAGTGGGCCTCCTCCGCGGCGAGGGGCACGAGCCGGTCGGCGGCGCCGTCGAGGGCGTCGGCGACGGCGCGCAGCAGGCCGGCGCGCTCGCCCGGGGTGAGGGCGGCCAGGAGCGGGGCCGCGGCGGCGGCCCGTTCGAGGACGGCGTCGAGTTCCTCCGGTGTGGTGTCCGGGGCGGTGGTCATGGCTCAGCCTCCAGGAGGGGTGCGTGCACTGCGTCGGGCACTGATCCAACCATGCCACGCCCTCCGTTGGAAAGCGCTATCCTGAGCGGCCCAGGCGACCGGGTCCCCCTGCGGCCCCGGGCCGCGAAACAGACACGGACCGACGAACACGACGAACGGCGCCGGCGCCCCCGTCCGCACCGCCCCGGACCCGGGCGACGCCTCCGGCACAGGTGGACCGGACACCACGGGAAGGGGTCGGGGAACGAAACTGGAATTTCCCCGGAACCAGGTGATTCCGGAAAGGCATCATAGGAGCCGTGACGACAAATTCCCGAAGCTCAACGCCCCCGCGGTCGCGACGCTCCCCCGGTCCAGCCGGGAGCGCCTACGCGCCGCGCGAGAGCCGTGGACCGGCCGGCGTCGCCCACGACGAACTCGCGTTCGCGCAGGCCCCCCTCCGGAGACTTCCGGCCCAGCAGCGCAGCATGCTCAGAGTGCAGCGCATGCTCGACTGCTGCGCCGAGCTCCTCGACGAGGTCGGCTACGACAACCTCTCCACCACACGGATCGCCGAACGGGCCGGGGTCGCCATCGGTTCCGTCTACCAGTTCTTCCCGGACAAGAAGGCCATCACCCAGGCGCTGGGCCTGCGCTTCCTCGACCAGTTCGGCGCCCGGGTGACCGAGCGGATCGCCGACACGTCGTTCAGCCACTGGACCGCCGCCGTCGACGCCGTCGTCGACGAGTACATCGACATGCACCGCCACGTGCCCGGCTTCCGCAGCCTGCACTTCGGCGACATCGTCGACACCCGCCTCCTCAACGGCGGGGCCGACAACAACCGCGTCATCTCCATCCGCCTGCGCCGGATCATCGTCTCCGTCACCGGCATCCCCGACGACGACGCACTCGACCGGGCCGTCCACGTGGCCGTCGAGGCCGCCGACGCCGTCCTCAAGCTCGCCTTCCGCGACGACGCCGACGGCGACACCAGGCTCATCGGCGAGGCCAAGCGGCTGGTCAGCAGCTACCTGTCCGACTTCTCCGAGCGCAGCGGGGGCGACCACCCGTGGTAGCCGACGCCGGAACCCTCACCGGCCCCGTCACCGGAACCGCCGCGGGGGTGCCCTTCCTCGCCCTGCCGCCCGCGACGGGCGACCTCCCGGCCCCGCTCGTCGTCGGCCTGCACGCCTTCGAGCCGCCCCGCGCCGAGGCCTCCCTCGCAGGCACCCTGCCCATGGCGGCGCTCCCGGCCTGGCGGATCCACCTCGGGCTGCCGCTGTTCGGCGCCCGGCTGCCCGAGGGCGGCGTCCCCGAGGTCAACCGCCGCGGCGAGCGCGACCACCTCGTCGACCTGTTCGCCCCGGTGGTGGAGCAGGCCGCCGCCGAGCTCCGCGCCGCCGTCTCCGAGCTGCGCTCGGCCTTCCCCGTCACCGACGCCCCCGTCGGCCTGGCCGGGGTGGGGGCCGGGGCCGCCGCGGTCCTGCTCGCCCTTGCCGAGGGCCGCATGCCCGTCGGCGCCGCCGCCGTCGTCAACCCGGTCGTGGACCCGGCCCTGGTCGTCACCGCCCGCGCGCGACGCGACGGAACGCCCTACAGGTGGACCGACCGGGCCCTCCAGGCCCGCGCACGGCTGGACTTCGTCGGCCGGGCCGACGAGATCTCCCGGGGACGCGTCCCCCTGCTGGTCGTCAACGGCGGGCTCGACGACGTCGTGGCCCCCGAACAGGGCGGGGCGCTGTGCGACGCCCTGGCCGGGCACGCCCCCGAGCATGCGCTCCGTCACATCGTGGTGCCCGATCTGGCACACGCCATCGGACCCGAGCCCGGACTCGAACCCGGGCGGCCCACCCCGGCGGGAGTACTCGCCGACAGGGCCCTCACCGAGTGGTTCCACCGCCACCTCACGTCTTCCACGCAGGTCCGGGCATCCGCGGAGGCCTAGTCACGGCCCCCGGGGCGCCACGCCCCCGGCAGGGGCCGCGGGCACGCCGACCGTTCACCGCGTACACTCCGCCGCCTCGCCGCGCGTCCCCTCGACGTACGCCGACGCGACAGTTGGTACGCGTTCCATGGGATCATCCAGTGGCGACCGCACCGAGCGGTCCACCTGACCGTTTCGACTCATCCTTCAGGAGGGCGAACCACGTGACGGAACCGGCACCGGTCTTTGCCAGCGGGGTCGACAACGAGCGGTTGAACGCACAGCTCCGCTTCCTCCTGGAAGTCGACAAGCTCAAGCGCATCCTGCGGCAGAACCTGCTGGTGGACGGATCACGGCGGGAGAACTCGGCCGAGCACTCCTGGCACCTGGCCCTCTCCGCCCGCACCTTCGCCGAGTACGCCCCCGAGGGCACCGACATCGACCGCGTCGTCGAGATGCTCGTGCTCCACGACATCGTCGAGATCGACGCCGGGGACACCTTCCTCTTCGACAAGGTGAACTCCGAGACGCAGGAGGCGCGCGAGCGGGCCGCGGCGGCCCGCATCTTCCCCCTCCTCCCCGAGGACCAGGCCGAGCGCGCCCGCGAGCTCTGGGAGGAGTTCGAGGCACGCGTCTCCGCCGAGGCCCGCTTCGCCCGCGCCGTGGACAGGCTGTCCCCGATGCTCGCCAACTGGCACAACGAGGGCGGGACCTGGGTCCGGTTCGGCATCACCCGGGCACAGGTCATGGAGAAGGTCAAGCTGATCCAGGAGGGCTCCGAGGCCCTGGGAGCCTACGCGGCGGCCCTGATCGACGACGCCGACCGGCGCGGCTACTTCCGCACCTGAGCGCCCCGCGGGGCAGCCCCCGCCGCGCATCCGTGCCCGGACGGCGGGCCGGCCGGGCACGGGGAGCGGTCAGATCCGGCCCATGACCAGCTGGACCGCCGCCGTCAGCCCGACGACGACCAGGCACACGCGCAGGGCCGCCGGGCTGAGCCTGCGGCCGAAGTTGGCCCCCAGGTAGCCGCCCATGACGGTCCCGGCCGCGATGAGGCCGACCACCGGCCACGACGGCGAGGCCAGCACGATGTAGAACACGGCGGCGGTGCCGTTGGCGATCGTGGTCAGCGCGTTCTTCAGCGCGTTGAGCCGCTGGAGGTCGTCGTCCAGGGACGCGCCGAGGATGCTGATGAGGATGATCCCCTGGGCCGCGGCGAAGTAGCCGCCGTAGGTGCCGGTCGCGTAGGCGCCCAGCGGCAGCAGAGGTCCCCCGTTCTTGGAGGCCGGTCGGCGGGAGCGCGCCCACTTGGTGATCCGCGGCTGGAGCAGGATCAGCACGCACGCGCCGCCGATCATGAACGGCACGACGAACTCGAACACGCCCGCGGGCAGGTAGATGAGCAGGAGCGCGCCGGTCATCGCGCCGAGGAACGACATCCCGCCGAGGCGGAGGATCCGGCCGCGCTGGCCGGCGAGCTCGCGCCGGTAGGCGATGGTGCCGCTGAGCGTGCCGGGGGCGAGCCCGATGCTGTTGGACACGGTCGCGGTGACGGGCGGGAAGCCGAGGGCGAGGAGCACGGGGAACGTGAACAGGGTCCCCGAGCCCGCGATCGCGTTGACCCCGCCGGCCGCCACACCGGCCAGCAGGATGACCGCCGCCTCCCAGAGTTCCATGCGACCAGCTTTCCGGATCCCGCTCCCCGACCGTCGAGGGCGTCAACAGACTACGAGAGCCGGTCATCGGCGCCCCACGCCGGGGATACGTGATCCAGGGCATAGCCGGACCCCGCCGAACGGTGCGCGACGGGCCCCGGAACGCGCCCCGCCCCGCAGGTCGGGCGCCGTGAGCGCCGTCCTGCGGGGCGGGGAGGAGGGCCGGGTCCGGGCGGCCCCGGGTCAGGGAGCCCGCACGACCTCGTCGCGGAGCCGGTCGAAGGCCGTGCCGACGCCCTGGAGGGCCCTGCCCATCTCGGACGGGACGATCCAGACCTTGTTGGCGTCGCCCTTGGCGATCTCGGGCAGCTTCTGGAGGTACTGGTAGGCCAGCACGTCCGGGTCGACCCGGCTCGTGTGCAGCGCCTTGAACACCATGTGGATGGCGTCGGCCTCACCGCGCGCCCGCAGCGTCTGGGCGTCGGCGTCGGCCTTGGCGGTGAGCATCTGGGCCTCGGCCGAACCCTTGGCCCGCAGCACCGCCGCCGCACGCTCGCCCTCGGCGCGCAGCACGGCGGACTGCTTCTCGCCCTCGGCGCTGAGCAGCTGCGCGCGCTTCTCGCGGTCGGCGCGCATCTGCATCTCCATCGCCTCCTGCACGGAGGACGGCGGCTCGATGCCCTTGAGCTCGATGCGGCTGATCTCGATGCCCCAGTCGCGGGTGGCCTCGTCCAGCACCGCCTTGAGCTCGCGGTTGATCTCGTCGCGGGAGGTGAGCGTGCCCTCCAGGTTCATCCCGCCGATGACGTTGCGGAGGGTGGCCAGGGTGAGCTGCTCGACGGCCTGGATGAAGTTCGCGACCTCGTAGGTGGCCTTGTAGGCGTCCCGGACGCGGATGTAGACGGCCGAGTCGACCTCCACCGCGAGGTTGTCCTCGGTGATCGCCGACTGCGGGGGGAAGCTCACGACCTGGACGCGGCGGTCGATCCGCTCGCGCACCTGGTCGACCCCGGGAATGACGACGTTGAAACCCGAGCTCAGGGTCCGGTGGAACTTACCGAACCGCTCGACGACGTCCTCCATCGAGTGCGGAACGATACGCACGCTCCGCCAGAAGATGAGCAACAGGACCGCGACGAAAAGCGCCACGATGATGATCATGGTCATCGGCGCACCCCGGTCTCCGAACAAGGGGCGGCGTTCAGTATCGACATCTGGGCAGCTCCGGATCTCCTGACGGGGGTGGCAGGCGGTGCGGACGGACCGCGTCCACCGGCGGACCCGCCCACCCGAAGATCTCCAAGCGCGCCGAAATGGAGCGATCCGCTCACCGACCGTTGACGCTACCCCATATACGTCGGGGCGACCACATCTGGACAGGAATACTGTTTATGGTCAATCGATTTGTGTTATTACCGCAATCCCTATCGGCGACTTCCCGCTCGGAATGCCCTGGTCAGACCGCGCGCGCGTTCCAGCGGTCGCCGTCGCGCTCCACCTTGAGCGGCAGGCCGAAGGTCTCCGACAGGTGCTCGGCGGTCAGGACCTCCTCGATCGGCCCCGCCTGGACGACGCCGCCGCCACGGAGCAGCAGCACGTGCGTGAACCCCGCCGGGATCTCCTCCACGTGGTGGGAGACCACGACCAGGGCGGGCGCGGACTCGTTGCGGGCCAGCCCGCCCAGGCGGCGCACCAGGTCCTCCCGGCCCCCCAGGTCCAGACCCGCGGCGGGCTCGTCCAGGAGCAGCAGCTCCGGGTCGGCCATCAGCGCGCGGGCGATCAGGACGCGCTTGCGCTCGCCCTCGGACAGGGTGTGGAAGTCCCGGTCGGCCAGGTCGGCGACCCCCCAGTGGCCCAGCAGCGCGCGGGCGCGGCCGTAGTCCGGGCTGCCGTACTCCTCGCGGAACCGGCCCACGTACCCGTAGGCGGCGCTCAGCACGATGTCGAGGACGGGGGTGCCCGCCTCGATCCGCGAGGCCACCGAGGCGCCCGCATAGCCGATCAGGGGCCGCAGCTCGAAGACGTCCACCCGTCCCAGGCGCTCGCCGAGGATCTCCACGTCGCCCGCGGTCGGGTACAGCTGGCTGAACGCCACGTTGAGGAGCGTCGTCTTGCCCGCGCCGTTCGGCCCGAGGACCGCCCACCGCTCACCCTCCAGCACCGACCAGTCCACGCCGTCGACCAGGGTGGCGCCACCCCGTCGGACCGTGACCCCGCTCAGGCCCAGAACCCGCCCGTCCATCGTCCTCCCTCACATCACGCCCCACGCCGGTGCACGGGCCGACCTACCCTGAAGCAATGCAACTCACGTCCGCACCACTCGTCGCCTGGGGCAACGCCTGGCTGTCAGGCCACGTCGGGCTCGACGACGCCGTCGACGCGGTCGAACGGCGCGGCGGCCCCAACCTGATCGGGACAGTACCTGTCGCGGACCTGCCCTTCGACAGCGGCGTACCGCTGCGGTCGGCACTGGTACGACTTCGTGGCCTGGGACTGTCCGCGTTCCGGCTGTCCCTGCCGACCTGGGGCGACCCCCTCGGGCTCGTGGGCCCGAAGGAGCTCAACCAGGCCGCCATCGAGGCCCAGGAGGGGGTGCTGGTGCAGCTCGCCGGCCAGCAGATGGGCATGGTGCCCTCCCCCGACCGGCGTGGTTCATCCTATGTGGGCGTTTCGTGGGCGCCGTATCGGGCCGACCCGGCGCCCCCGCAGGTTCCCGGTCTGGCCGAGGCGGAGCAGACCCTGAAGCTCACCCTGATCGAGGTCGCCAGGACCCTGGAGGGCGTGGACGACATCGCGGCGTTCGCCCCGGGCGTGCACCGGGAGCTGGGCGACCTGGGGGGCCGCGAGGCGCCGCCGCTGGCGCACGGCTACCCGCCCCGTGCCCACCGGGTGGCGGCCCAGGCGGAACGGCTCGCGAAGGTGGTGAGGCTGGCCGAGCCGGCGTCGGGCCGGGGGATGGACGCCCGTCAGGCGGCGGCGCGGTCCGACGCGCTGCGGAAGCTGGACGCCGCGGTGCGGCGGGCCAGGGTGGCCGCCCACGCGGCCATCGCCCTCCCCGGGCACGCGCCGAACGGCCGCTGAGCCGGACGGGGCGGGCACGGCGAACACCGGGCCGGGCTCCGGGTTCGGGCTCCGCCGGCGCCGCTCCGACCCCGTGGTCGGGGCGGAGGGCCCCGCAGCGGCCCCTGTCGGAGCGGTCGGACGGATCTTCCCCGGGACCGCGCCCCCTCGGCGTCCCCGGGCCGTCTCACCCGGCGGACGCGGCCTCCCCTTCCCCCCGCCCGGCCCCGGCGGCGCGACCGCCCCGTGTCCGGCGGCGCAGCGCCGCGAGGCGGACCGCCCGCGCCGAGACGACGGCCGCGCAGGCCAGGGCGACCACGGCGAGCGCCGACCAGAACGACGTGAAGAGATAGGGCACCTGGAACCACGCCACGTCCCTCCCCCGGAACAGCCACCCGACCACCTCGTGCAGGACCACCAGGAGCAGCGGCGGCCCCGCGTAGGGCAGCAGGCGCGCCGCCACCGCCCACCGGGGGCCGCCCTCGCGCGCGAGGGCCCAGTCGCGCGACCGCCGCACACCGCGCCAGGCGAGCGGGACGGCGGCGGCTCCCGCGGCCAGGAGGACCGCGTCGACGGCCACCGGCCCGGCGCCCGTCGGCGGCCCGGGTGCGGAGCCCGCGTCGACCAGCTCGACGAGCGCGGAGGCCAGGGGGTGGGCCCCGCCCCACGAGGACCCCGTGTTGGCCATGACGGCCACGCCGTACCCGCTGTCGGGCAGCAGTGCCTGGTGCGCCGTCGCGGTGAGCAGGTCTCCCCCGTGCTCGACGACCCGCGAACCCGACGCGGTCTCCCCCAGCGACCACCCCAGGGCGTAGGACCCGGAGGCCGCGGAGGGGGTGTGCAGCGCCCGGACGCCCTCCTCCGACAGGATCCGGACACCGTCCGGCCCCAGCCCGCCGCCGGTGTGGGCGACGAGCCACGCGCCCATGTCGGCCGCGGTGCTGACCACGCCGCCGGAGCCGTTGCCGAACCCGGGGGGCTCGTCCGCGGGGAACGCGCGTCCGAGCACGGAGACGTGCCCCCGCGCGCCGGACGGCAGGTCCAGGTCCGTGTCGACGGTGGTGCTGTCGTCCATCCCCAGCGGGGAGAACACCCGCGCCTCCAGGTGATCGGCGAAGGGCCTGCCGCCGACCACCTCGACGAGGCGGGCGGCGACCTGGAAGTTCGGGTTGTGGTACTCCCAGCGCGTGCCGGGCTCGGCGGCCAGGCGCGCGCCGCGCAGGTCCGCCACGGACTCGCGCAGGGTGAGGGTGTCCCTGCCGCGGCTGTAGGACGCGAACTCGGTGTCGGACATGCCGGAGGTCTGGTCGAGCAGCTGGCGCACGGTGATCCGCTCCGCCCGGGGGTCGGCCATCGTGAACTCGGGCAGGTGCTCCCGCACCGGGTCGTCCAGGTCGAGCTCCCCCTCCTCGGCCAGCTGGAGGACCGCCAGCGCGGTGACCGACTTGCTGAGCGAGGCCACCGCCATGGGCGTGTGCTCGGTGACGGCGGCGCCGCCCGGGGTGGTCCCGTACCCGCGGGCGTGCACGACCTCCGTGCCGCGGGTGATCACCACGGCGGCGCCGGGAAGACCGGTGGCGCGGCGGTACTCCTCCACGACCGCGTCCACCTCCCCGGGGGACGGGGCCGGAGGAGCGGCCCCCGGGGTGAGCGGGGCCGTCCCGGCGGAGCCGGGCGCGGCGGGGAGGACCAGCAGCGCGGCGGCGCCGAGGAGGCAGAGGAGCGCGGGGACGGAGCGCCCGCGCGGGGGGACGGGTGCACCGCGGAGGGTGGAGAAGGCCATGGCCCAACGCTAGGAGCGCTCCCCCCGCCGGACCACCGTGCGCGCCTCCGACCGCACCTGGGGTTCTCCGCAGGGCGCCCCTGCGGCCACCACCACGCCGCGCCGCGCGCTCCGGGCCCGAGAGGGGCGGGGGCGGGGGCGGAGGCCCGGGACGCGGAACCGTCCCGGCCGGGCCCCGCCAGGGTCGGCCGCAGGGTGTTCGACTCCGATGTCCTCGACTGTGCGGGTTCGCCGAACCGGGCGCCCTGTCGACCGCCTTCCTGCGCCGCACCGGTGTCCGCCCCTCGGCCTACCGCGGTTCCCGACGGGCCCCGGAGGACCGGGCCGGGACCGGGGACGGAGGCGCGAACGCCCGGCGCTCCGACGCACCCTGGTAAGGGGCGCGGGAATTCTCGGGGTAGGTCCAGGGGATATACCTGATCCATCGTGACGGGAGAGTGCCGATACTGGGTGTGTGGCGCCGGGCCCCGGCCCCACCGAGTCGACGAGGAGAACCAGTCATCATGCAGCCCGAGCACATCCGAGCCTCCGACGCGGACCGGGACAAGGTTGCCGAGCGGCTGCGGGAGGCCGTGGCTGAAGGTCGCCTCACCCCGGTGGAGCACGAGGAGCGCCTGGACACCCTGTACAGGGCCAAGACCGTCGGGGAGCTCGCCCCGATCGTCTCGGACCTGCCCGTCACCGGCCAGGGGTACGACTACGCGGCCATGGACCGCCGGTCGTCCGAGCCCCCTAACGGGATGGAGATCCTGGGGAGCGAGGCCCGCGACCTCGCCGGCCAGAGCAAGGGCTCCGAGAACCTGGTCGCGGTGTTCGGCGGCTGCGAGCGCAAGGGCCGCTGGCTGGTCGAGCCCCGGACCAACGTGTCCGTGCTCTGCGGCGGGGTCGAACTGGACCTCCGCGAGGCCGTCCTCAGCCAGCACGAGGTGACCATCCAGGTCGCCGTCATCATGGGCGGGGTGGACATCACCGTGCCGCACGGGGTGAGAGTGATCAACAACACCTCGGCGATTCTGGGCGGCGCGGACATGCACGGGACGGACCAGGTCACGGACCCGAACGCCCCGATCATCCGGTTGACGGGCACGTGCATGCTCGGCGGAGTGGACATCAAGGCCAAGGGTCCGCGCCGCAAGAAGAAGAACCGGGGCAACCGGTAGGCGCCGGAGTGACCTACACCTCTCCTCCAGCCGTCCACATGGTGAACTAGCTGGGCGAAGAGCCCTCCCGGCTCGACCGGCCCCTCCCCCGGCCGAGTACCGTGGAAGACGCCATGAATGATGATTCCACGTTGTTGGTGACAGTGACCGGGCACGACCGGCCCGGCATCAGCGCGCGTCTCCTGAGCACCCTCTCCGTCTTCCCGGTGACCATCGTCGACCTCGAACAGGTCGTTCTGGCGGGACGCCTGGTGCTGGGGACGGTTCTCGGGGTCGACGAGCGCGTGGCCCCCGGCGTGAGCCGCCAGCGGGTCTTCGAGGAGGTGCGCAGCGCCCTCGACAAGACCGCGATCGACCTCGACATGGAGGTCGAGTACGGGGACGGGGACGGCAACGGCCGCGTCAACGACTTCGCCTCCGGCCGCCTGCACGTGACCGTCCTGGCCGACCCCCTGCGCCCCGGCGCCCTCGGCGCGATCACGTCGTGCGTGGCGAGGGCCGGAGCGAACATCGACCGGATAGAGCGGCTGTCGAGCTACCCGGTGACCTCCGTGGAGATGGAGATCTCCGGGGGCAGCGCCGAGCAGCTGAGGGCCGAGCTCGCCATGGAGGCCTCCACCCAGGGCGTCGACGTCGCGGTGCAGCCCAGCGGCCTGCACCGCCGCGCCAAGCACCTCATCGTCATGGACGTCGACTCCACCCTGATCCAGGGCGAGGTGATCGAGCTCCTGGCGGCCCACGCCGGCTGCGAGCAGGAGGTCGCCCGGGTCACCGAGGAGGCCATGCGCGGCGAACTCGACTTCGAGGAGTCCCTCCGGCGCAGGGTGTCCCTGCTGAAGGGCCTCGACGCCTCCGCCATCGACGCGGTGCGCGAGGAGATCCAGCTGACCCCCGGGGCCCGGACCCTGGTCCGCACCCTGAAGCGCCTGGGCTACGAGTGCGGGATCGTGAGCGGCGGCTTCACCCAGATCACGGACGTGCTCGTGGAACGCCTCGGGCTGGACTACTCCGCGGCGAACACCCTGGAGGTCGTGGACGGGACGCTGACCGGCGAACTGGTCGGCCCGATCATCGACCGGAAGGGCAAGGCCACCACCCTGAAGCGGTTCGCCGCCGAGGCCGGCGTGCCCCTGGAGCAGACGGTCGCCGTCGGCGACGGCGCGAACGACCTGGACATGCTCCAGGTGGCGGGACTGGGCGTCGCGTTCAACGCGAAGCCGGTGGTCCGCCAGCAGGCCGACACCTCCGTGAACGTGCCCTACCTGGACACGATCGCGTTCATCCTCGGCATCACCCGCGAGGAGATCGAGGCCGCCGACCTCCACGGGCTGGCCACCGAACCGGCCTCCCCCTCCTCACCCGCCACCGCAGGCGTCTGACACACCGACGGGGCCCGCGGACGCGCTACGGGGCGTCTGCGGGCCCCGTGTCGTCCACAGGCGGCATCCTCCCCTGGCGCGGCACACCCCCACTCCGCTTTCCTGGAAACAAGGGGGACCACCCCCCCCCCCGCCACCACTCCTGCCCACCACCCGATTCACAAACGCACAAGCATGCGCGCAAAAAAGGAGGGGGCCGCCCACAAGGCAACCCCCTCCCCTACAAAAAACCGTGGCAGCGACCTACTCTCC
>NZ_JBSHDN010000183.1:0-12738 GCF_053616335.1 Nocardiopsis sp. NPDC055824 | reverse complement strand
CTGGGGGGGGTTAGCACCCGTTTCGCTCCTCCATGGGCGAAAAGGGAGGAGCTGCCGCCGTCCAGCGCTGTAGGTTCTCGCAATGACACGATTCGCAGGGTCCCTCATCGGTGTCGGATTCGGGCTGGCGTTCGTCCTCGCGAACACCGGGCCGCCGCTGCCCCCCGCGGTGGCGCTCGTCCTCCGCGTCCTCGCCGTGGCCGCGGTGGTCGCCGTCCTCGCCCTGGTCGTCGCGATCGGCCGACGGCCGGCCGCAGACCCGGGCCCCGACGCGCCGCGGATGCGGTTCGACGGGTTCTTCGGCGCCGTCCTGGCCGTCGAGGCCGTCGCGCTGTTCGGCGGGATCCAGGCGCTGAGGGCCCTGGACGCGCCGATGCAGGCCAACGTGGCCTGGATCGCCCTCGTGGTCGGACTGCACTTCTTCCCGCTGGCCCGGCGCTGGCGGGCCCGGTCCCTCGTGTTCACCGCCGTTTACATGTCGGTCCTCGGCCTCGCCGGGCTGGCGATGGTCTTCGCCGGGTACCCGGGGTGGGCGCCCCTCGTGAGCGGTGCGGTCACCGGCGCGGGCATGCTCACCGGGATCCTGGCCTCGCTCGCCGCCGACCTGCGGGCGGCCAAGGCCGTCGACGCCTGACCGCGTTCCGGCGGGAGGGCGTGTCCGTCCCGGGCTCCGGCCGTGCCGCCCGGCCTTCCGCCGGTCCCGGCCCCGGCCCCGGGGTTCCTACGGACACGCCGGGCGCGGCGGGCACGGCCTCAGGACATGCCGCGCAGCCCGACGAGGAGTTCCGCCAGGGCCGCGGCGGCCCCGTCGGGGTCCGTCTCGCGCACGGTCCAGCCGCGCATGGCCGCGAGCCGCGCCACGTGCGCGAAGGCCGGGTCGGTGAGCAGGTAGGCGCACGGGGCGTCCGGCCAGTCGGCCGCCACCGGCAGCCGCTCGGTCCGGTAGGCGGGCGGCTCGCCGGGCCGGGGAGCACCGGAGTCGGCGCCGGGCGGGACCGCACCCTCGGGGCTCTGCGAGCGCACGAGGCCGGCCCTGTCGGCGCTGCCCGGCTGGGGCAGGAACGCGTCCACCAGCACGTAGCCGAACACCGGCCGGTGGGCGGCCCGCTGCGCCGCTCCCACCGCGCCCAGCAGGGGCCCGGCGTCCCCCTCGGCGACGAGGGCGGTCGGCGCGTCCGCCGCGACCAGCCGGTTGATCTCCAGGCTGGCCCGCGCGACGTAGCGCGCCGCGTGCGGCGGCAGTTCGTCCCCGCCCACCTCGGGGCGGACGGCGCCCGCCCCGACCTCGGGCAGCCGCCGGTGGAGGTCGGGCAGCCTGGTGGCGGCGCCGAGGGTCGGGGGGAGGAGGACGGCGATCACGCGGTGCGGCCCGCGGTCTCGTCGCGCACCCACGCCAGGTAGGAGGGGTTGCCGCCCGACACCGGCACGGCGACCACCTCGGGGACGTCGTAGGGGTGGACGCCGACGATGTGGGCGGTGAGCTCGTCGAGCCGGTCCGCCGAGGTCTTGGCGACCACGGTCCACTCCTCGTCGCTCCGGACCTCGCCCTCCCAGCGGTAGAAGCTGGTGACGGGCCCGCCCACCTGCGCGCACGCGGCGAGCCGGCGGTCGACCACCGACCGTGCCAGCCGTTCGGCGCCGTCCCTCGTGTCGACCGTCGTCTCGACCCGGACGGTCTCGTGCTGTGGCATGGTCGTCCCTCCGTCCCGGCCGCCGCGGTCCGGACCGCCCGACCGGGTGTTCTAGGCTCACTGGTCATGAGCGAACGTGATGAACTCCTGCGTCTGATCAACGATAAGGCGGTCGTGCGCGGGAAGGTGACCCTGTCCTCGGGCCTGGAGGCGGACTACTACGTCGACCTGCGGCGGATCACCCTGGACGGGGAGGCCGCGCCGCTGGTCGGCTCGGTCATGCTGGACAACGTCGCGGACCTGGAGTTCGACGCGGTGGGCGGCCTGACGCTGGGCGCGGACCCGGTCGCCGCGGCGATGGTGCACGCCGCGCACGCGCGCGGCCGCAGGCTGGACGCGTTCGTGGTCCGCAAGGCGGGCAAGGCGCACGGCCTGCAGAAGCGGATCGAGGGCCCCGACGTGCGGGGGCGGCGCGTGCTCGCCCTGGAGGACACCTCGACCACGGGCGGCTCGGTGATGACCGCGGTGGAGGCCCTGCGCGAGGAGGGCGCCGAGGTGGTCGCGGTCGCGCTGATCCTGGACCGGGGCGCCCGCGGGCGGATCACGGAGGAGGGCCTGGACTACCGGGCCGTGTACGGCGTGTCCGACCTGGACGTGTAGCGGTCCGGCCCGTGGGCGCGGTTCCGGCCGCGGCCGGGGCCGCCTCCGCGGGGGCGGGGCCCGGTCGGGCCCGTCACTCCGCGCCGGTGCGGCGCGCGGCCGTCTAACCGTCGATCGTGAAGCTGTGGCCGGGTTCGCGGTCGGCGATGTCGCGCCGGTTCCCGTGGACGAAGACCTCGACGGCGGAGGGGTCGCCGATGGTGACCTCCAGGCCGCCCTCGGCGCTCGCGTAGTTGACCGACTGGCCCTGGGTGACCTCCTGGTCGAGGAGGACGTCGCCTCCGGGGATGCGGACGAAGACGTCGCTGGACTCACCGGTCACACGGATGTGCAGCACACCCATGTTCTCCGGTTCCTCCGACTCCGCCGCCGTTCCCGAGGCGTTGGCGCTCACACTGGCGCCGTTGCCCGGGAGGGAGCGGTACAAGAAGAATCCGCCGAGGGCCAGGAGCGTGACCAGGAGCAGGACAGCCCCGACGATGGCCATCACCTGGCCAACGCCGCGAGGGTCATTCCTATGCCTTCCCACGGCGTTGAATGTAGCGCGTATCACGACAAAAAGCGACAGTGATCGGCCCTCTGCCCAGGGGTTCCCATGATGCGTTCACGTTCGCCCGCGAAATGCACAACTTTTCACACCGGGGCCGGAGAACCGGGAACGCCTGCGCCGTCAGCTGCGACGACACCGGGAACTCCGGACAATTTGGTCTAGACCTTTTCAAGGGCTCCGTGGATTCGGGATACTTGGGTGACACCTGGTGGACACGTCCGGAAGCGCGGCCCGCCCCATGGGCCTTCCCCCGCTCGCCGGCCTCCACCGGGAACGCACGTGGGGTGCCGCCGGAGCGATACCGGCGGCCGCTCGCTCCAGGCCGAATCCAGGGAGAGTCAAGCCATGCCCATCGCCAGTCCCGAGGTCTACACCGAGATGCTGAGCCGCGCGAAGTCCCAGGGCTTCGCCTACCCGGCGATCAACGTGACCTCCAGCCAGACGCTGCACGCCGCCCTGCGCGGCTTCGCCGAGGCGGAGAGCGACGGCATCGTCCAGATTTCCACGGGCGGAGCGGAGTTCCTCTCCGGCGCCTCGATCAAGGACATGGTCACCGGTTCGGTCGCCTTCGCCGAGTTCGCCCGCGTCGTGGCCGACAAGTACCCGGTGAACGTCGCCCTGCACACCGACCACTGCCCCGAGAACAAGCTCGACGGCTTCGTCCGCCCGCTCCTGGAGATCTCCAAGGAGCGCGTCGCCAAGGGCCAGGAGCCGCTGTTCCAGTCCCACATGTGGGACGGGTCGGCCGTCGAGCTGGAGGAGAACCTCCGGATCGCCGAGGAGCTGCTGGCGTCGTCCGAGGCGGCCCGCACGATCCTGGAGATCGAGGTCGGCGTCGTCGGCGGCGAGGAGGACGGCATCGTCGGCGAGATCAACGAGAAGCTCTACACCACGCCGGCCGACGCCCTGCGCACCGCCGAGGTGCTGGGCCTGGGCGAGAAGGGCTACTACCTGACCGCCCTGACCTTCGGCAACGTGCACGGCTCCTACAAGCCCGGCTTCGTCAAGCTGCGCCCGGAGGTGCTCAAGAAGGCGCAGGAGGCCGTCGCCGAGAAGCACGGCAAGGACAAGGCCTTCGACTTCGTCTTCCACGGCGGCTCGGGCTCCACCATCGAGGAGATCCACGAGGCCATCGGCTACGGCGTCGTCAAGATGAACATCGACACCGACACCCAGTACGCGTACACGCGTCCGGTGGTCGACCACATCCTCAAAAACTACGACGGCGTGCTGAAGATCGACGGCGAGATCGGCAACAAGAAGGCCTACGACCCGCGCTCCTACGGCAAGGCGGGCGAGGCCGGCATGGCCGACCGCGTCGCCGAGGCCGCGCGGCAGCTGAAGTCCGCCGGCAACAAGATGAAGTAGGGGACCCGGCTCCCGCCGCTGCGGCGGGCGCGCCCGCGCGCGGTTCCCGGCGGCGGCACGGCCGCCGGGCGCCGCGCCCCCGGAGGACGGGGCCGGGGACGGACGCGCGATGTCGCGGGAGGCACCGTGAGGGGTGCGGACCCGGTGGCAGGATGGGGGCATGAACCTGCACCGGAACCTGCTCAACGAGCCGCCCGAGACCCGTCTGGCCGACAACCCCGAGGCCCGTGAGGCCCTGGCCGGAGCCGACGACCCCACGCCGGTCGCCGGACGCTTCCCCGAGTACTCGGCCGCGTGGGCGCGCCTGGCCGAGCTGGCCCTGGCCGACGGGCAGCCCGTGGCCGCCTACGCGTACGCCCGCACCGGCTACCACCGGGGGCTGGACCAGCTGCGCCGCTCGGGCTGGAAGGGCCACGGCCCCGTCCCGTGGGAGCACGAGCCCAACCAGGGCTTCCTGCGCGCCCTGCACGCCCTGGGCAAGGCCTCCGAGCAGATCGGGGACGCCGAGGAGGCGGAGCGCTGCGCCGACTTCCTGCGCGACTCCAGCGCCGAGGCCGACAAGGTCCTCAACGGCTGACGCCCCAACGGTCCCGGGGCGCGCGGGCCCCGGGGCCGTCGGCCACACCCCGCTCCGGCCCGCGGGCCGGACGCGTAGAGGCCGATCAGCCGGGCCAGATGGGTTCCGGCGATCCGCAGCGGAGCCTCGTCCCGCGCCACCTGCGCCGCCATCTCGGCGCCCTCCACGGTGCTGATCACGGTGTACGCCAGATCCGCCGCGTCGTCCTCGGCGATGCCGTGGTCCCGCAGCCTCTCGAACACCAGCCGGCGCCAGTGCGCGAAGGCCGCGTCCGCGGCCCGCCGGATCTCGGGAACGCTGCCCGTCACCCCCAGGGCGGTGGAGGCGACGGGGCACCCGTCCTCCCAGCCGGACTCGCGCATCCCCTCGGCCAGCGCCCGCACACAGGCGACGATGCCCTCGGCCGGGTCCCCGGCGGCCGTCAGGCACCGGTCCAGCTCGTCCGCGAACCCCCTCTCCCCGTGCCGGATCGCGGCGACCGCCACTGAGCTCCGACACCCCCGAACGCGCCAGAGAGGCCGCCCGGTGGCTCGCCGGGCACGGCGCCCACCACCTGACCGGAGGCGTCCGGTCCGATCCCTCGGGCATCGGCTCACCCGGGTCCTCCACCTTCTACAGCGGCCCCGGCGAGGTGTTCCGCCGCCACCGGGAGACCCTGGAGGTCCTCACCGCCACCACCTACCTCGGCGAGGATCCGGGGCTGGCCGCGCTGTACCACCAGCCCGGGATGACCTTCTTCTGGACCTCCCTGCTCGGCTGGCTCCAGACCCTCGCCGTCGCCAGGGCCCACGGCATCGGCGCCGAGGCCCTGCTCCCCGTCACCGAGACGGACTCCCTGGCCGCCGTGTTCCGGTTCTACGCGCCCCGGATCGACACCGGAGACCACACCGGCGACGCGGAGGCCGGCTTCACCAGCCTGCTGGAAGTGCTCTCGGCGCCCGCCTCCGGCTGAGGGCCCCGCGGCTCCCGCCCTCTCCCCGAGCGCCCCGGGCCGGTGTGGCACAGACGCCCCGGCGCCCCACTTAACCCGGATGCGCAGGTCGTGTACGCTCAATACGCAACGGCCCCTGTCGCTGCCTTGCGCCAGGGGTTCATCCATGTTCGGGGTAGGAACCCCGGTCAGGTGTCGAGCGAAAAGGTAGAGATCCAGATGCCGGCGATCACGCTCGTGGGTGCCCAGTGGGGCGACGAGGGCAAGGGCAAGGCGACCGACCTCGTCGGCGACCGCGTGGACTACGTGGTGCGGTACCAGGGCGGCAACAACGCCGGCCACACGGTGGTCATCGGCGACAAGAAGTACGCCCTCCACCTGCTCCCGTCCGGGATCCTCTCCCCCAACGTGGTGCCGGTCATCGCCAACGGCGTCGTCATCGACCCGGGCGTCCTCCTGGAGGAGCTCCGCGGCCTCGACGAGCGCGGCGTGGACACGTCCCGCCTGCTCATCTCCGCCAACGCGCACCTGATCATGCCCTACCACCGGGCCCTGGACAAGGTCAGCGAGCGCTTCCTCGGCAAGGGCAAGATCGGCACCACCGGTCGCGGCATCGGCCCGACCTACGCCGACAAGGTCTCCCGCCAGGGCGTGCGCGTCCAGGACATGTTCGACCCCTCGATCCTGCGCAAGAAGATCGAGCTGGCCCTGCACGACAAGAACCAGCTGCTCACCAAGGTGTACAACCGGCGCGGCCTGGAGGCCGAGCCGATCATCGAGGAGTACCTCGGCTACGCCGAGCGGCTGCGCCCGTACGTCGCCGACACCTCGCTGATCCTCAACAAGGCGCTCGACGAGGGCAAGACCGTCTACCTGGAGGGCTCCCAGGGCACGCTGCTGGACATCGACCACGGCACCTACCCCTTCGTGACCTCCTCCTCCCCCACCTCGGGCGGCGCGGCCGCCGGTTCGGGCATCGGCCCCACCCGCATCACCAAGGTCGTGGGCATCCTCAAGGCCTACACGACCCGTGTCGGCTCGGGCCCCTTCCCCACGGAGCTGCTCGACGAGCAGGGCGAGTGGCTGCGGACCCAGGGCGGCGAGTACGGCGTGACCACCGGGCGCAACCGCCGCTGCGGCTGGTTCGACGCCCCCATCGCGCGCTACGCCACCCGCATCAACGGCATCACCGACTTCTTCCTCACCAAGCTCGACGTGCTCACCGGCCTGGAGCGCATCCCCGTGTGCGTCGCCTACGAGGTCGACGGGGTCCGCCACGACGAGATCCCGATGACCCAGACCGACTTCCACCACGCGGTGCCGGTCTACGAGTACCTCGACGGCTGGTCCGAGGACATCACCGGAGTCCGCGAGTTCGACGAACTCCCCAAGAACGCACAGGTCTACGTGCGTACCCTGGAGGAGATGGCCGGAGCACCCGTCTCCGCCATCGGCGTCGGTCCCGGACGCGACGAGACCCTCCAGCTGCGCTCCCTGGTCTGACCCCCGCCCGTCCGCCTTCAACACGAAGAGGCCCCCTGCAGTGAAAGCCCTCGTTCTCGGCGGCGGAGGCCGCGAGCACGCCCTCGTCCGCGCCCTCTCCCTGGACCCGGGTGTCACCGGCATCCACAGTGCGCCCGGCAACCCGGGCATCTCCGAGCTGGCCGAGAACCACGTCATCAACGTGACCGACGGTCTCGCCGTGACGGAGCTGGCCGCGCGCATCCGCGCCGAGCTGGTCGTCATCGGCCCGGAGGCCCCGCTGGTCGCCGGTGTGGCCGACGCCCTGCGCGACCGCGGCATCCCCGTGTTCGGGCCCGACCGGGCGGCCGCGAAGCTGGAGGGCTCCAAGGCGTTCGCCAAGGAGGTCATGGAGGCGGCGGGGGTGCCCACCGCCAAGGCGCGCGTGTGCCGGTCCGCGGGCCAGGTCTCCGACGCCCTCGACGAGTTCGGCGCCCCGTACGTGGTCAAGGACGACGGCCTCGCCGCGGGCAAGGGCGTCGTGGTGACGGACGACCGCGCCCTCGCCGAGCGGCACGCCCGGGAGTGCGGCCGCGTGGTCATCGAGGAGTTCCTCGACGGCCCCGAGGTGTCCCTCTTCGTGCTGAGCGACGGTGTGCACGCGCTGCCGCTGCTGCCCGCGCAGGACTTCAAGCGCGCCTACGACGGCGACCGGGGCCCCAACACCGGCGGCATGGGCGCCTACGCCCCGCTGCCGTGGGCGCCGCAGGGCCTCGTGGACGAGGTGATGGAGTCGGTCGTGCGGCCGACCCTCGCGGAGATGAACCGGCGCGGCACGCGCTACCAGGGCCTCCTCTACGTGGGTCTGGCGCTCACGTCGGGCGGCCCGCGCGTGGTCGAGTTCAACGCGCGGTTCGGCGACCCGGAGACGCAGGTGGTCCTGGACCGGCTCGCCACCCCGATCGGCGCGGTCCTCCAGGCCACCGACACGGCCGGGCTGGGCGGCATCGGCTCCCTCAAGTGGAAGCCGGGCGCGGCGGTCACCGTCGTGGTCGCCGCGGAGAACTACCCGGGCGACCCGGTCAAGGGAGACCTGATCGGCGGCCTGGACGCGGCCAACGCGCTGGAGGGCGCGTACGTGCTGCACGCCGGCACCGCGTGGGAGGGCACCGACGGCGTCAAGGCGAGCGGGGGCCGTGTCCTCAACGTGGTCGGCACCGGCGCCGACCTCCGCCAGGCGCGCGAGCGGGCGTACGAGGCCGCGTCGCGGATCGAGCTCCGCGGCTCGTTCCACCGCACCGACATCGCCGAGCGCGCCGCCGCCGAGCTGTAGCAAGGACCGGAGAACCCACATGAGCGGCTTCGTCGTCACCCCCGAGCCCGTCCGGGTCGAGGGGCTCACCCACCTGCACACCGGCAAGGTGCGCGACCTGTACGCGGCGGCGGACGGCAGCCTGGTGATGGTGGCCAGCGACCGCGTGTCGGCGTACGACTGGGTGCTGCCCACCGAGATCCCGGGCAAGGGGCGCCTGCTCACCCAGCTGTCCCTGTGGTGGTTCGACCAGCTGGGGGACCTGGTGCCCAACCACGTCCTGTCCGACGTCCCACCGGCGGGAGCACCCGCCGACTGGGACGGGAGGACACTGGTGTGCCGCCGGTTGGACATGGTGCCGGTGGAGTGCGTGGCGCGCGGCTACCTGACCGGTTCCGGCCTCGCCGAGTACCGGGTCGACGGCACGGTGTGCGGCGTCGCCCTCCCCGACGGCCTCGTCGACGGCTCCGAGCTTCCCGAGCCGGTCTTCACCCCGGCCACCAAGGCCGAGGTCGGCGACCACGACGAGAACGTGTCGTTCGAGGTCGTGGCCGACCGGCACGGAGCCGCCCTCGCCGCCGAGCTGCGCGACCTCACCCTGCGCGTGTACCGGCGCGGCCGGGAGCTGGCGCGGGAGCGCGGCGTCATCCTCGCCGACACCAAGTTCGAGTTCGGCCGGGACGCCGACGGCGCCCTGGTGCTGGCCGACGAGGTGTTCACCCCCGACTCCTCCCGGTACTGGCCGGCGGACGAGTGGGCCCCCGGACGCCCGCAGACCTCCTTCGACAAGCAGGTCCTGCGGGACTGGCTGGCCTCGCCCGAGTCGGGATGGGACCGGGCCTCGGAGACCCCGCCGCCCGCGCTTCCGGAGCACGTGGTGGAACGCACGCTGGACCGCTACACGGAGATCCATGAGCGCCTGACCGGCCGGAAGCCCGGTCTCCGCGCCGGGAACCGGTAGTGATTCGGCGCACGGGGCAGTCGTTTCACGTCGGGGACCACGTATGGTGGTCACGTTGTGCGCGGCGTCCCGCCGGCGTCCTGCCACGCGCGCGGCATCCCTGGTCTTTCCCTTGGGCCGAATACCTCTTTGGCTGTTTGACCGGTCCCCATCCACGTCCGGCGGGTATACCACGTTCTGTGCCGGTACACGCGGGTGGGTGCTATAGAGTCGTCGCGAGCACCGGCTTCACCGGCCGCGCAGGTCACGCGCAAGATGGTCGCAACGTTCCAGGGGAAACCCGCGTCTAAAACGCATACAGGCGAAACCCGACGAGGGTGACCTTTTTTCACATCTGCCTCACAAAGGAGCACATGAGCATGGGCCAGGAGGTTCGTTACCGCGTCCGCGGCGGACGCCCCCTCAGTGGAACGGCGTTCATCCAAGGCGCGAAGAACGCCGTCCTGCCGATGATCGGGGCCGCTCTACTCGCGGCCAAGGGCCGTACCGTGCTGCGGAACGTGCCCGTCATCGAGGACGTCTACCGCGCGCTTGAGCTCGCCGAACACGTGGGCGCCAAGGTCGAGTTCCACGAGGCCGAGCGCACCGTCGTCATCGACGCGTCCCGTCTCAACGACCCCGAGCGCGCCGTCCTGCCCGCCGAGATCGCGGCCCGCTTCCGCGGCTCCGTGCTCTTCGTTCCCGCGCTGATGCACCGCACCGGCCGCGCCCGCATCGAGGGCGTCGGCGGTTGCAACCTGGGCAGCCGCAACCTCGACTTCCACTACCGGGGCTTCGCGCGCCTGGGCGCGGAGGTCACCGAGGACCTCGAGCGCAACCACATCAACGTGGAGGCCAGCAACCTCCGCGGTGGCCGCCTCTACCTGGACACGCCGTCCCACACCGGTACCGAGAACCTGCTCATGGCCGCCGTCCTGGCGCCGGGCACCACGGTGATCGAGCACGCGGCCCTCGAGCCCGAGGTCATCGACGTCATCAACTTCCTGAGCGCCATGGGCGCCAGGATCAGCGGTGGCGGCACCGGGCTCATCACGGTCGAGGGCGTCGAGGAGCTCACCGCGGTCGAGCACACGATCATGTCGGACCGCATCGACGCCGGCGTGTTCGCGATGACCGTCGCCGCCACCGGTGGCGAGGTCAGCCTGGTGGGCGCCCACCTGGACCACCTGGGCGTGGCCCGCTGGAAGCTCGAGCAGATGGGCGTGGGCTTCTCCCAGGAGGGCGCGGTCCTGCACGTGCAGAGGGACCCCTCCGTGCCGCTGCGCCCGATCAACGCCGTCACCTCGCCGTTCCCGGGCTTCGCGACCGACCTCCAGTCGCCGCTGATGGCCCTGGCCACCCTGGCCGAGGGCGAGAGCTACATCCACGAGGCCATCTACGACGGCCGGTTCGCCCTGGCCGACGAGCTCAACAAGATGGGCGCGAAGATCGAGGTCGAGGGCACCCGCGCCATCGTGCACGGGCCGACCAACCTGCGCGGGGCCGAGGTCATCGCCCACGACCTGCGCACCGGTGCGGCCCTGGTCCTCGCCGGACTGGTCGCGGAAGGTGAGACAATCGTGGCGCCCGGATACCTGGTTGACCGCGGTCACTCCCAGTTCGCGGCGAGGCTCGCTGCTCTCGGCGCGGACGTGGAGCGCGTCGTCGTCTCGTAGGGAGCCGAAAGCGCAGTTCAAGCCGGGGTGGGGGCTTGCCTCCCACCCGGGCTTTCGGCGTTGATATCGAAAACGATCTTCTTTGGCCCCGCACAATGGGTACGATCTCGGCAATCATGCCGTGACAGAGATCGGGTCGGGAAACCAGTGGGCGCACATAGTGAAGAGCGTGGAATGGTAGCGGGGAGCAACCCGAGGTGAGTGCCCAGCGTACTGGCGATTTGACGATCGGCGTCATAGGGCCCCATGAGGTGGTCGAACGGGTCATGCTCATGGGCCCGGGGTCCACCGGGCCCCTCAACGCCAGACTCATCGCAGCCGCGTACCGAGATGAGCAAGAGGCGACGGACAAGGTCGTCAGGCTGGGTTCGGCGATCGACGCCTACCTGTTCGCCAGCCCTGTCCCGTACGAGTTCGCGCGCAAGGCCGGGGTTCTCACGATGCCCGCCACCTTCGTGCCGCTCGGCGGGGCCAGCCTGCACGAGGCCCTGCTCCGGGCGACCCTGGACGACCGGTACGACCCGACCAGAGCCAGCCTCGACGTGCTCAGCCGCGCCGACGTGGTCGAGGCCTACTCCGAGGTCGACCTGCCCGTGGACGGCATCCACGTGCACGAGGAGCTCACGAACACCGCGCAGCTCACGTCCTTCCACGAGGGGCTGTGGCGGCGCAAGGCCACCCGCATGGCGATCACCTGCGTGCGCGGCGTCGCCGAGCGGCTGGAGGCCATCGGCGTCCCCGTGATCCGGTTGCGGCCCACCAACGCCGGCGTGCGCAGCGCCCTCCAGACCGCGGGACTGCTGGGGGCGCACCACCGGCTGGAGGAGGCCCAGCTGGGCGTCGTGGTGGTGGACGTGCCCACGCTGCGGGACTCGTCCCGGCGGTCGACCCCCCGGTACTGGCGCGAGGAGCTGCGGCTGTCGCTGCACCGGCTCCTCCTCCAGGAGGCCCACCGGATCAACGCCACGGCCCACCGCCTGGACGACCATTCGTTCATGGTGACCGCCACGCGGGGATCGCTCGTGACCGCGACCGAGGGGTTCCGGCAGCCGCCGTTCGTGGAGCGCATCAAGGCGGAGCTGGGGATCGCGATCGAGGTCGGGATCGGCATGGGGCGCACCACCCAGGACGCCGAGGCGCACGCCCGGGCCGCCCTGAACCGCGCCCAGGCGTCCCGTCAGAGCTTCGCGGTGGACCGCGAGGGTCGTTCCCTGGTCCCCGCCCAGCGCGCGCCCGCACGGCAGTCCTCCGAACCGCTGCGCACCAAGGGCCGCGAGACGTTGATTCGGCTCTCGGAGAAGATCGCCGAGGAGGACGGCCCGCTGGTCGTCGACGCGGAGAACGCCGGGCGCATGCTCGGCGTCACCTCCCGGACCGCGCGCCGGCTGCTGCGCACCCTCGTCGAGGAGGGGCTGGCATGGCCGCTGCCCCCCAACCGCACCCTCCAGCCCGGCCGCCCGCGCCAGCTCTACAGGCTGATCGTGGAGAAGCTGGACAAGGACGCGGCGGGCAAGTAGGCGGTGGGCGGACAGGCGCCACACGTACGCGGGCGGGGGCGGTTCCCAACCGGACCCCCCCCCCCCCCGGCTGCCCCCGTGCTGCGGGGCGACCCGGTGAGGGCCCGGCCCCACC
>NZ_JBSHDN010000182.1:0-12809 GCF_053616335.1 Nocardiopsis sp. NPDC055824 | reverse complement strand
CCGCACCCCTGCGGGGGTGCGGCGGTGTCCGGGACCGGGCCGGCGCGCGGGCGGCCGACTCCTGCCGGGCACCCCCCCGGGGCGGGTGGGCGGCGCCCGGCGGCCCGGGGACGTGTGCCGGCGTCCCGCCGCGGAATGGCCGCACCCGTCCGACGGTTGGCCGGGGCATGGCAGACGACACCTCCCGCGACCGCGCCGGGGTGCCCCCGGCGCCCCGCCCCGCGCGCCTCTTCACCGACCGGGACCTCTGGCACGGGGGCGAGGTCGACCTGGACGCCTATCGGGCCCGGGTGGGCCTGGAGGGCGCCCTGCCGCCCACCCGTGACACGCTGCGGGCCGTGCAGCGGGCCCACCTGGCCGCCATTCCCTTCGAGAACCTCCGGCCGCTCACGGGGGAGCCGGTGCGGCTGGACGTGCCCGCCCTCGTGGACAGGATGGTCCGCGCCCGGCGGGGCGGCTACTGCTACGAGCAGAACCTGCTCCTGGCCGCCGTGCTGGACCGGCTCGGGTTCGCCGTCACCGGGCTCGCGGCCCGGGTGGTGTCCGGCCGGCCGGGGCGTCCCCGCCCGTCCACGCACTGCCTGCTGCGGGTGGACCTGGAGGGGCGCCCGTGGCTGGTGGACGCCGGCTTCGGCGGTGGCGGGCCGCTGGAGCCCCTGCCGCTGGCCGACGGCCACCAGGAGGTCCAGGGCGGCTGGGGCCTGCGCCTGGACCGGGTCTCGGAGCTCGGCGGCGACGAGTGGCTGCTGCGCTCGTTCGACGGCCTTGCCTGGCGTCCGCTGTACGTCCTCACGACCGCCGCGATGGCGCCCCAGGACTACGAGATCCTCAGCCACCACCTCTCCAGCCATCCCCGTTCGCCCTTCCTGACGCGGTTGACGGTGCAGCGGATCGGGCCGGGCGTCCAGCACGTGCTCACGGACACCACTCTCACCACTCTGGCCCCGGACGGAACGCGTGAGGAGCAGCGGGTGCCTGTGAGGGAGGTGGGGCGTGTGTTGCACGAGGTGTTCGGTATCGAACTGCACGCGAGGGAGCGGGAGGCGGTCGAGGCCAGGGTCGAGGCGTTCACCGAAGTGTGACGGTGGTCACTTTTCTCGGGGGCGGCCCTCCTCCGTCCGCCCCCACCGTCGAATCCACCTGGCGTGTCGTCGGGGCGAACCTGGGCGAAGGGTGCTTGTGGCGACACGTCCTGTGATTTCTGGTCACCGCAGACGTTCGGCGCGCCGGGCCCCTGGGCAGGACCCTGGGGTGTCACACCCCGGAGGGGTGTCGTTCCGAGGGAGCCTCGCATGGCGCACCACATGACCACGGAAGACGTTCACGAGTACATCAACGGGGTCTGTTTCAAGACCGGCCCTCCAGGCAAGGTCGGGACCGAGACCGAGTGGCTGGTCGCGGACTCCGCGCACCCGACCGCACCCGTCGCCGTCGACCGCCTCGCGGCGCTGCTGGAGGCCGGCGGGCCCCCGCCCGCGGGAAGCGCGGTCACCTTCGAGCCCGGCGGGCAGATCGAGCTCAGCTCTCCCGTGCTGCCGGGCCCGGCCCGGGCGCACGAGGCCCTGGCCGCCGACCTGGACCACGTCTCCAAGGTCCTCGCGGGCGGCGGGCTCCACCTGGTCGAGACCGCGCTCGACCCGCTCCGACCGCCCGTACGCCAGCTGCGGCTGCCCCGCTACACGGCCATGGAGCGGTTCTTCGCCGGCCGCCGCCAGCCCAGCGGCCACACCATGATGTGCAGCACCGCCTCCCTCCAGGTGTGCCTGGACACGGGGGTCGACCGCGCCGACGGACGTGCCCGCTGGGAGCTCGTCCACCGGCTCGGGCCGGTCCTCGTCGCCGCGTTCGCCAACTCCGCCGTCTGGCGGGGCCGCCCCACCGGATGGAAGTCCACCCGGTGGGCGATCTGGGCGGCCACCGACGCCGGCCGCACGCGCCCCGTCCTGGACACCGGCAGCCACCCCGACCCGGCCACCGCGTGGACGGACTACGCCCTCGCCGCCGACGTCATGGCGGTCCCCGAGATCCCCGACGGAGGCGGGACCTGGACCCCGGATCCCGGCATCACCCTGGCCGAGTGGGTCGGGGGCCGGGGCCCCCGCCCCCTCACCCCCGCCGACGTGGAGTTCCACCTCAGCACCCTCTTCCCGCCCGTACGCCCGCGCGGCTGGTGGGAACTGCGCATGATCGACGCGGTCCCCCGCCGCTGGTGGCCCGTCCCCATGGCGCTCTGCGCCGCCCTCGTCGACGACCCCCGCGCCCGCGCCGTGGCCGAGGAGGCCACGGAGAAGCTCTGCCGCGGCCCCTTCCCCGACCGCCGCCTGTGGATGCGCTCCGCCCGGCTCGGCCCCGGCGACCCCGCCGTCGCCGAGTGCGCCCGCTCCTGCTTCGACGCGGCCGTCGAAGCCCTGCCCCGCATGGGCGCCGCCGGGCTCTCCTCCCTCGTCGACGACTACGCCGACCGCCACGTCCGGCGCGGGCTGTGCCCCGCCGACGCGCGGCCGAGCGTTCCCGCCCCGCGCCCGGGGCGCGTCGGTACCCGGGCGGGACGGACAGGGACCCACCGACACAGCGGAGGAGCACGGTGAACCACGAACAGGAACGCGCCAAGGAGCGCATCGCCACCGAACTCGAACGGAGCCGGCGGCGCAGCAACGGGCTCACGATCGACGCCCTCGACGACGAGGGCCTGCTCGCCCAGCACTCGCCCCTCATGTCGCCGCTCGTCTGGGACCTGGCCCACATCGGCAACTACGAGGAGCAGTGGCTGCTGCGGGCCGCCGGGGGACGCGAGGCGCTGCGTCCCGACATCGACGGCCTCTACGACGCCTTCGAGAACCCGCGCGCCGACCGCGTCACCCTGCCGCTCCTGCGGCCCGAGGAGGCACGCGAGTACAACGACCGGGTCCGCAAGGAGGTGCTCGACGCCCTCGACTCCGCCGACCTCGGGATCCCGGAGCAGCGCGGGGAGCCCGACGGGCGGCGGTCGCTGCTCGGCGCCGGGTTCGTCTTCCACATGGTGATCCAGCACGAGCACCAGCACGACGAGACCATGCTCGCCACCCACCAGCTCCGCGAGGGCGTCCCCGTCCTGCTGGAGGACACCGGCGCCGTCGCGGCCCTGCGCCCGCCCGTGGAGGAGGAGGTGTACGTTCCCGGCGGCCCGTTCACGATGGGCGCCGACGACGACCCCTGGGCCTACGACAACGAGCGCCCCTCCCGCGAGGTCGTCCTCGACCCCTACTGGATCGACACCAGGCCCGTCACCAACGCCGCCTACCAGCGGTTCATGGAGGACGGCGGCTACCGGGACCACCGCTGGTGGACCCTGGAGGGCTGGGAGTGGCGGGAGAGGACCGGCGCGGCCGCCCCCGCCTTCTGGAGCCCCGAGGGCGACGGGTGGTCCCGCCGCAGGTTCGGCCGCCAGGAGATGGTGCCGTCCGAGGAACCCGTGCAGCACGTCAACTTCCACGAGGCCTCCGCGTACGCCGCGTGGGCGGGCAAGCGCCTGCCCAGCGAGGCGGAGTGGGAGAAGGCCGCCAGGTTCGACCCCGCGACCGGCCTGTCCCGCCGGTACCCGTGGGGCGACGAGGAGCCCCGGCCCCGGCACGCCAACCTGGGCCAGCGCAAGCTGGGGCCCTCCCCGGCGGGGCGCCACCCCGACGGCGCGTCGCCGCTGGGGGTGCAGCAGCTGATCGGCGACGTGTGGGAGTGGACCTCCACCACCTTCACGGGCTACCCGGGGTTCCGCGCCTTCCCGTACCGCGAGTACTCGGAGGTGTTCTTCGACCAGGGCTACAAGGTGCTGCGGGGCGGCTCCTGGGCCACCCACCCCACGGCCGTCCGCTCCACCTTCCGCAACTGGGACCACGCGGTCCGCCGGCAGATCTTCAGCGGCTTCCGCTGCGCACGGGACGGGGAACCCGCCTGATGTGCCGTCACCTCGCCTACCTGGGGCCGCCGCGTACGCTGCACGAGCTGCTGTACGCGGCGCCCCACTCGCTGCACGTCCAGTCGTGGGCGCCGCGCATGCAGCGGCACGGCACCGTCAACGCCGACGGCTTCGGCGTCGGCTGGTACCCGCCGCACGGGACGCCGGGGACCGCCGCGTCCCCGGACCCGTCGGCGCCCCCGGACCCGTCGGCGTCCGGCCTGCCGCGGGCCGACCCCCCGGGGCCGCTGCGCTACCGCCGGGCCATGCCCATCTGGAGCGACTCGTCCTTCGCCGACGCGGCGCGCGCCATCACCTCCGGGTGCGTGGTGGCCGCGGTCCGCGACGCCACCGTCGGGTTCGGCTCCGAGGAGTCGGGCGCGCAGCCCTTCCGGGCCGACCGGCTTCTGTTCAGCCACAACGGCGCGGTCAAGGACGACGAGGCGCTCGCGGCGGCCTTCGTCCCGCCCCCGGGCGTGCTGGACGCGCGCTCCCCGGTGGACTCCGCTCCCCTGTTCGCCCACACCGTGCGGCTGTGGCGGGCCTCCGGCGACCTCGCCGGGGCGCTGGCGGGCGTGGTCCGCCACGCACGCGAGCACTCCGACGGCCGCTACAACCTGCTGGCCGCCGACGGGGAGAGCATCGTCGCCACCGCCGCCGGGGACACCCTCTTCACCCTCAGGGAGCCCGGGGGAGGGGTCTTCCTGGCCTCGGAGCCCTTCGACGACGCGCGCGGCTGGCGCGAGGTGCCCGAGGGCTCCGTCGCCGTCGCGACGCGGGAGCGCACCGGGATCCACCCGATCGCCTGACGGCCGGGGCGCCGCCCCCGCGGCACCGGCACGCCCACGGGCACCCACCAAGGGACACAGGAGGCACCATGTTCCGGATCGACCGAAACCTGACCGCCGACGACCTCGACAAGGCCCTGCGCAGCGACGTCGCCGCCGGGCTCACCGCAGTGCCCAAGCAGCTCCCGCCCAAGTGGTTCTACGACGAACGCGGCAGCGCCCTGTTCGAGGAGATCACCGGGCTGCCCGAGTACTACCCCACCCGCGCGGAGCGGAGCATCCTGGAGGTCCGGTCCGACGAGATCGCCGCCGCGGCCGACGCGGAGACGCTGATCGAGCTCGGCTCCGGATCGGGGGTCAAGACCCGGCTCCTCCTCGACGCCATGCTCCGCCACGGCCGCCTCACCGGCTTCGTCCCCGTGGACGTCAGCGGCGACTTCCTCGCCGCCTCCGCGCGCGGCGTCGTCGACGACTACCCCGGGCTCGACGTCCACGGCGTCGTCGGCGACTTCGAGGAGCACCTCGGGCTCCTCCCGGTCGGCGAGAACGGCGGACGCCGGCTCCTGGCCGTCCTGGGCTCCACCATCGGCAACCAGGAGCCGGGGCCGCGCGCCGTCTTCCTCCGCGACATCCGCGCCGTGCTCGACGCCGGGGACTCGCTCCTGCTCGGCGTGGACCTGGTCAAGGACCCGGCCCGCCTGGTCGCGGCCTACGACGACGCCCAGGGGGTCACCGCCGAGTTCAACCGCAACGTCCTCGGCGTCCTCAACCGCAGGCTCGGCGCCGACTTCGACCCCGCGGCCTTCGACCACATCGCCCGCTGGAACGCCGGGGAGGAGTGGATCGAGATGCGCCTGCGCGCCCGTTCCGCCCAGCACGTGCGGGTCGCCGACCTGGACCTGGAGGTCGGCTTCGCCCCGGGGGAGGAGATGCGCACCGAGGTCTCCGCCAAGTTCCGCCGCGAAGGGCTGGCCGCCGAACTCGGCGCCGCCGGGTTCGAGCCCTCCCACTGGTGGACCGACCCCGCCGGGGACTTCGCGCTCACCCTCGCCGCCGCGAGCTGACCGCGCCCGCCCGAGGAGGCCGACCGCGCGCCCGCTCCGCCGACGGCGGATCACCGCACGTCGGCCGCCTCCGGGCGGGCGGCGCCACACCGGGGCCGTCCGTGACTCCGGTACGCTCGTGGCGTGTTCAAGGTAGGAGTTTTCGGCGCCGATGGGCGTATGGGGTCAGAGGTCGTCCGCGCGGTTCAGGCCGCCGACGGCATGGAACTCGTGGCGGGCGTGGACAGCGCCGACGACCGGAGCGCGGTGCTGGGCGCCGACTGCGTCGTCGACTTCACCCACCCCGACGCGGTGATGGACAACCTGGAGTGGCTCATCGGCCACGGGATCCACGCCGTCGTCGGGACCAGCGGCTTCGACGAGGCCAGGCTGGAGCGGGTGCGCGCCATGCAGGCCGCCGCGCCCGGGGCGAAGGTGCTGATCGCCCCGAACTTCGGCATCGCCGCCGTGCTGATGATGCACTTCGCGCGCAAGGCCGCGCCGTACTTCGAGTCCACCGAGATCATCGAGCTGCACCACCCCAACAAGGCCGACGCCCCCAGCGGCACCGCCTACCGGACCGCGGAGCTCGTCGCCGAGGCGCGCCGGGAGGCCGGGGCCGCGCCGATGCCCGACGCCACGACGTCGGAGATCCCCGGCGCCCGCGGCGCCGACGTGGACGGGGTCCGCGTGCACGCCCTGCGCATCACCGGGCTCATCGCCCACCAGGAGGTCGTGTTCGGCACCGACGGGGAGACCCTGAAGATCCGGCACGACTCGATGAACCGCACCTCGTTCATGCCCGGGGTGCTCCTGGGGGTCCGCGGCGTCGCCGGTCTCGCCGACCCGCTCACGGTGGGCCTGGACGCCCTCCTTGACCTCGACTAGACGCGCTCCGGCGAGGGGGAGGCGACCGACCGGGCGCCTCCCCCTCGCCGTGCCCGGGGTCCGGGAGGCGCCCGCCGCTCAGGCGCCCCGGCGGCAGGTGAGGAAGACCTGGGTCTCGGGGTGCGCGCCGGAGTCCTCCGGCTCGTAGGAGACGACCCGCTCGTCCTCGACGAGCAGCCCCGCCTCCCGCACCACCCGGCGCAGCTCCTCGCGCGGATAGCCCGACACGCGGACGTCCGAGCCGAGGAAGGGGATCGGCGCGTCGTCCATGTCGGCCTCCACCATGGCCAGGCACAGCAGGCCCTCCGGGACCAGCGACGCCCGGATCCGGCTGAGCGCCTCGGGGATGCGCGCCTTGGGCAGGCACAGCAGGGAGAAGAACGCCACGATGGCGTCGTAGGAGGACTCGACCGGCTTCAGGTCGAGGATGTCGGCCTGGACGAAGGTCGCCTGGGGCACGTTGCGGCGCGCGATCTCGATCATCCGCCCGGAGATCTCGTAGCCGGTGACACGGACGCCCGCGGAGGCGAACTGGCGGGCGGTCGGCAGCCCGGTGCCCGAGCCCAGGTCGAGCACGTGTGCTCCGGGCGGCAGCAGGTCCAGCAACCGCCGGACCCGCTCCTCCTGCCCCTCTTTACGCGGAAAGGCCTCGTCGTAGCGTTCTCCGATCGTGTCGAACGCGGCGGCCTGCTGGGCCGAGCGCTCCGCCCACGCTTCCGGGTCCGGAGCGAGGTCGAGGGGGTCGGGGGCGGTGTTCTCGCTGGGCACGGTGTCGTCTTCTCCCTACCGTGGCTGAACGCGTGTCTGGGGGACCGGCCCGCATACTAGTCCCACGGGGGCGCGCACCGGGGCCCGGACCGTGTCCTCGCAGGCCGGACGGAGTGTCCCGGCCACAGCCGGGCCCGGACGCCGGGGCCCCGCGCGGGCCGGACGGGGCCCCGCGCGACCCCCGCGAGGACCGCGTCCGGCCGCGGAACGGGCCGGGGCGGGCCGTCGACGGCGGGCACCGTCCGGAACGGCTCCCCCACACACCTCTCGGACGGGGACCGCGGCGCCGTTCCCTAGCCCAGGGCGAGGGCGGCCGAGAACAGGACGCCGAACGCCATCTGCAGCCTGCCCGTCTCGCCCAGGCCCAGGACCAGGTCGCGCCCCGCCTGTCCGCCCAGCACACGCCTCAGCGGCGGCACCGCCAGCGGCGCCGTCAGCAGCACGAGCGGGGTCCACCAGAACACCGGGGTCAGCACCAGCGCGACCGCGTAGGAGGCGCCGACCGCGCCCGCGAACAGCCGTCGCGTACCCGCGTCGCCGAGCCGGACCGCGAGGGTGACCTTCCCGGTCTCCCGGTCCGTCGGGATGTCCCGCAGGTTGTTGATGACCAGCACGGAGCAGGACAGCAGGCCGACCGGGACGGAGGCCACCCAGGCCTGCCACGGCGCCGAGCCCAGCTGCACGAACACCGTGCCCACCACGGCCACCACGCCGAAGAAGACGAACACCGACACCTCGCCCAGGCCCCGGTAGCCGTACGGCGCGCGGCCGCCGGTGTAGTACCAGGCCGCGGCGATCGCCAGGGCGCCCACCAGGAGCAGCCACCACGACGACGTCGCCACCAGCACCAGGCCGACGGCGCCCGCGAACGCGAAGCTCCCCAGGGCGGCGGCGAGCACGTGCCCCGGCTCCGCCAGGCCCGACGCCGTCAGGCGGGTCGGACCGGTGCGCTCCTCGGTGTCGGTGCCCTTCACGCCGTCGCTGTAGTCGTTGGCGAAGTTCACCCCGACCTGGAGGGACATGGACACCACCAGGGCCAGCAGGGCCTTCCACCAGACGAACCCGTCCAGGGCGAGGGCCAGCGCCGTGCCGACCGCCACCGGGACGACCGAATTCGGAAGCGTACGGGGACGCAGCCCCGAGACCCATTCACTGACCGTGGCCACGCGGCGGTCCTCCACCCTCGACGACACTGCGCCGCACCTGGTGCGCAACGCAGACAACCACCCAACGGTAGTCCCTGTCCGCGGCTGTCCCCAACCGGCCGCGGCCCCGGACCGGAGGCGGGAGCGCCCCTACGCGGAGATCGCCGCGTGCAGGCGCACCATCGGCAGCGGCGAACCCAGGTCGATCTCCCGGCGGGCGCCGTCGGCGCGCCACCCCGACGCCTCGAAGAACGCGCGCAGCGCGTTGCCGGCCTCCGGCACCCACACGTGCACCGTGCCGAAGCCGTCGTCCACCAGGTGGTCCACGCAGGCGTTGACGAGGCGGCTGCCGTGCCCCTCCCGGGCCCGTTCCGGGTCCACGTGCAGCGCGAACACCTCCGCGTCCGTGGCCGGCCACAGGTCCGGGTCGCCCGCGGGGCCGAACGCGGCGAACCCCGTCACGGTCCGCACCCCCCCGACCTCGTCGGTGGCCACCACCAGCCGGTGCCGGGAGGTCGGCGGGGACTCCAGGGCGGCCGTCCACTGCTCGTGGAACTGCCTCCGGGCGTCGGCGCCGCCGATCTCGGCGACCACCGCGTCGGGCAGCAGAGCCCCGTACACCGCCCGCCACGAGGCCACCTGGACGTCCACGACGGTGTCCACGTCGGTGGCGCGGGCGGGACGGACGAACTGGGCACTGGACACGATGGGGCCTCCTGGGGAGCGTGCCGCGGCAAGATCACCTACGCCGGAGTTTCCGGACCTTGCCTCGGCATGGGAACATCTACAGTTGTGAGCCTCATTATCAGAGTTATCGTGAACGCGCTCGCCCTTTGGGCGGCTGTCTTCCTGATCGACGGGATCGACGTCACAGCCCAGACCACCGCTGGTCAGATCGGCGTCTACCTCGCCGTCGGCGCCATCTTCGGTGTGGTCAACGCGATCATCAAACCGATCGTCAAGGCCGTCGGGTGCCTGTTCTACGCGCTGACCCTCGGGCTGATCGGCCTGGTGGTGAACGCGCTGCTGCTCATGCTCACGAACTGGATCGCGAGCCTGTTCACCCTCCCGTTCCACATCGAGGGGTTCTGGCCCGCGTTCTGGGGTGCGATCGTCGTCACCATCGTCAGCTGGCTTCTGAGCATGTTCCTTCCGGACGGACAGGACGACTGAGACCGGGGCGGACACCGCCCGACCAACCCCCTTCCGCGACCCTGACCTGCGCGCGGATCCCGGGCCCGGCCGGATGGCACGGGTCCGGGACGGGTAGGTTCACATGAGCCGGTCCGTCAACCTCGACCCACGAGGACGGCGGCCGAGCAGGGCACGACCCCGCGCCCGACCCAAGACGGGGCACCACAGGAACTTTCCCGCGACCGGATCGCGTACCGCCGGTCGCGGTGGCGGACACGCAGCGCCGCACATCCGTGCACGCGTCATGTGCACGGGACACATCCAGCTGTCGACGCACACCGAGAGGAGGAGGGGCACCTTCGGACCCACCGCCCAGCGGCGGCGGTCCGGAGGCCTTTCACACACGATGACGGACACCAAGAACCGCCCGTTCGGCAAGATGCTGACCGCGATGGTCACGCCCATGCTCGACGACGGCGAACTCGACTACGAGGGCGCGGCCAGACTGGCCACGTACCTCGTCGACGAGCAGAACAACGACGGCCTCATCATCAGCGGCACCACGGGTGAGTCGCCGACCACCAGCGACGACGAGAAGGACCGCCTGCTCAGGGCGGTCCTGGAGGCGGTCGGCGACCGCGCCAGGGTCATCGCCGGGGTCGGGACCAACGACACCCGCCACAGCGTGAGGCTCGCCAAGGCCGCGGAGAAGGCGGGCGCGCACGGTCTGCTGACCGTGACGCCCTACTACAACAAGCCGCCTCAGGAAGGCCTGATCAGGCACTTCACCGAGATCGCGGACACCACCGAGCTGCCGGTCATGCTCTACGACATCCCGCACCGCACCGGCACGCCGATCGCCTCGGAGACCCTCGTCCGCCTGGCCGAGCACCCCCGCATCGTCGCGAACAAGGACGCCAAGGACAACATCGGCGCCAGCTCCTGGGTGATGGAGCGGACCGACCTGGCCTTCTACTGCGGCACCGACATCCTCAACCTGCCGCTGCTGTCCGTCGGCGCGGCCGGTTTCGTCAGCGTGGTCGGCCACATCGTCGGCTCCGACCTGCGCGAGATGATCGACGCCTTCGAGAAGGGCGAGGTCGGGCAGGCGCTGGCCATCCACCGCCGCCTCACCCCGGTCTACACCGGTATGTTCCGCACCCAGGGCGTCATCACGACCAAGGCCATCCTGAACCAGTTCGGGCTGCCCTCCGGTCCCGTGCGCACCCCGCTCACCGACGCGTCGGTCGAGCTCCAGGCCCTGCTGCGCGAAGACCTTGCCGCCGCCGGCGTCAAGGGCCCCATCGGACTGGCCCCGCATCAGGCCGTCCCCGCCAGCGCCGTGCGCGTCGAGCGCCTCACGGAGGGATCTGTATGAGCCACCCGCACCCCGAACTGACCTCGCCCCCGCCCCTGGGCAAGGGCGCGCTGCGCGTCGTCGCCCTGGGCGGCCTCGGCGAGATCGGCCGCAACATGACGGTCTTCGAGTACGACGGCCGCCTGCTCGTCGTCGACTGCGGCGTGCTCTTCCCCGAGGAGGAGCAGCCCGGCGTCGACCTGATCCTGCCGGACTTCGACTACATCCGGGACCGGCTCGACGACATCGAGGCGGTCGTGCTCACCCACGGGCACGAGGACCACATCGGCGGTATCCCGTTCCTGCTGCGCGAGCGGGCCGACATCCCGATCGTCGGCTCCCGCCTGACCCTGGCGCTGATCACCGCCAAGCTCGGCGAGCACCGCATCAAGCCGGAGACCCTCCAGGTGGAGGAGGGCGAGCGGCACGAGTTCGGCGCCTTCGACCTGGAGTTCTTCGCGGTCAACCACTCCATCCCGGACGCGCTGGCCGTCGGCATCCGCACCCCCGGCGGGTCGGTGCTGCACACCGGTGACTTCAAGATGGACCAGCTGCCGCTGGACGGCCGCCTCACCGACCTGGCCGGGTTCGCCCGGTTCGGCGACGAGGGCGTGGACCTGCTGCTGTCGGACTCCACCAACGCCGAGCAGCCCGGGTTCATCGTCAACGAGCGCAACCTGTCCGAGGCCATCGACAAGGTGTTCCGGCAGGCCGAGAAGCGCATCGTGGTGGCCTGCTTCGCCTCGCACGTGCACCGCGTCCAGCAGGTCATCGACGCCGCGTCCAAGCACGGCCGCAAGATCGCGTTCGTGGGACGCTCGATGGTCCGCAACATGAACATCGCGCGCGACCTGGGCTACCTGAGCATCCCCGGCGACACGATCATCGACGTCAAGCAGCTCGACCAGATGCGGCCGGACGAGGCCGTGCTGATCTGCACGGGCTCACAGGGCGAGCCCATGTCGGCGCTGAGCCGGATGGCCAACCGCGACCACCAGATCCGGATCGAGCAGGACGACACCGTCCTGCTCGCCTCCTCGCTGATCCCCGGCAACGAGAACTCCGTCAACCGGGTGATCAACGGCCTGACCCGCTGGGGCGCCAAGGTCGTGCACAAGGGCAACGCCCTCGTGCACGTGTCCGGGCACGCGTCCGCCGGTGAGCTGCTGTACGTGCTCAACATGGTGCGTCCGCGCAACTTCATGCCGGTGCACGGCGAGTGGCGGCACATGCGCGCCCACGCCGACCTGGCCAAGCTCACGGGCGTCCCCTCGGACCGGATCATCATCGCCGAGGACGGCGTGGTGGTGGACCTGTACAAGAACCGGGCCAAGATCGTGGGCGCGGTCCAGGCCGGGTACGTGTACGTGGACGGAGCCTCGGTCGGCGACGTCACCGACGCCTCGCTCAAGGACCGCCGCATCCTCGGCGAGGAGGGGTTCATCTCCGTCGTCGTCGCGGTGGACTCCGGGACCGGCAAGATCCTCGGGGAGCCCGAGATCCACACCCGGGGCGCGGGCATCGGCGCCGCCGCCTTCGACGACGTCATCGACAAGATCCAGGACTCCCTGGACAAGGCGGCCCGGGACGGGGTCAACGACCCGCACCAGCTGCGGCAGCTCATCCGCCGCAACACGGGCCGCTGGGTCAACGACACGTACCGTCGTCGTCCCATGATCATCCCTGTCCTGGTCGAGGTCTGACCGACCGGTCCGGGGGCGCCCCCGGACCTGGGCACGGGAACGGCCCGAGGCG
>NZ_JBSHDN010000181.1:0-12819 GCF_053616335.1 Nocardiopsis sp. NPDC055824 | reverse complement strand
CTGGCCCCGTGGGGGGGGCGGCCCGGGGGGCCGCGCCCCCGGGGGGGGGGGGTGGGGGGCGGGCCCGCGGGGGGCCCGCCCCCCCCGCCGGCCCCCGGCGCCGTGTGCGGTCCTGCACGGCCCCGCAGACCGGTGCGGGCGGGGTCTCAGGGGGAGGCGGTGGCGTCGGCGCGCCGGACGTCCGACGGGGGCGCCGGCGCGCCGGGGACGGCGGTCTGGGCGATGAACGCGCCGGTGACGATGACCGCGGCGCCCAGGATCTGGACCGGGGTCAGCGCCTCGCCGAGGAGCACCCACGCCAGCACGATCGCGGTCACGACCTCCAGGTAGGCGACGGCCCCGGCGACCTGCGGGGACAGGCGCCGGATCGCGGAGACGCCGGCGAAGTAGGCGACGGCGGTGCACACCAGCCCCAGCCACAGGGCCGGGGCCCAGCCGGGCACGTGGAGACCGCCCAGGGGGACCGGGTCGGCGAGCAGGCCCCACGGGATCGTCCACGGGCGGGCGAGGGCCCCCAGGAGGACCGTGGCGACCAGGGAGCCGAAGGCGATGACGGCGAGCGGGTCGGTGTCCTCCCCCATGCTGTCGCCCAGGAGGAAGAACGTCGCCTGCGCGGCGGCGGCGCCCAGAGCCAGGGCCACGCCGATCGCGTCCAGGCGCATGCCGGCCCAGACCTCCAGCAGCAGTCCGAGCCCGGCCACGGCCAGGACGACCCCGACGACGGCGGCGGGGGAGACCCGGGTGCGGCGCACCACCCTCAGCCACAGCAGGACCAGGACCGGGCCGAGGAACTCGATGAGCAGGGCGATGCCGACGGGGATGCGGGCGACCGCGGCGAAGTACAGGGCCTGGACCCCCGCCATGGGGAAGACGCCGTAGGCCAGCACGAGCAGGGGCCGGCGGCGGGCGACCCGCCAGTGGGCGGCGGCGACGGGAAGGAGGAGGAGCGCCGCTCCGGCGACCCGCAGCCACGTGACGTGCAGGGAGTCCATCCCCGCGTCGAGGAGGGGGCGGGCGAACACGCCCGAGCCGCCGAAGGCGAGCGCTGAGCCGAGCGCGAACGCCAGCCCGGAGGGGCGGTGGCGTGCGGAGGGGGCGGACACGTGGCTGCTCCAGGGGATTCATGGGGAGATGGGACCTGGGCAGAGCATACGGTCGGCGAGCCGGCCCCGGCGGGAGGGGCGGCGGCGCGAGGGTTTGCCGGTCCCGGCGGGAGCATGCGGGTCCCCGCCGGGCGGGCGCTGCGCGAGGGGCGTCGTCCCCCGCGGTGGCGGGGCCGACGCGCCGGGTCTCCCGCCCCCGGTGCTCCGGACGGGTCGGCGGGCCTGCGGGAGACGGATGGCGGGCTCGGGCCGGCTCGAAGGTCGAGGGCCCTCGGGGAAGCCGCCGCGCCTCCTCGCGGTCAGTGCCGGGGGGCGAGGGCGGTCAGGTCGAGCTGGGCCCAGGCCACGTCGTGCCAGGCGTCGTGCTTCCAGCCCACGCGCGACATGACGCCGACGTCCTCGAAACCCAGGGCGCGGTGCAGTCCGAGGCTCGCGTCGTTGGGCAGGGTCATGCAGGCGACCGCGACCCGCATGCCGCGCTCGGCCAGGCGGGGCAGGAGGGCGCCGTACAGGGCCCGGCCCGCTCCGGTGCGGCGGCGGCCCTGCTCGAGGTAGACGCTGACCTCGCACGTGCGCCGGTAGGCGGCGCGGGTGCGGAACGTGCCGCCGTAGGCGTAGCCGAGGACACCGTCGGCGTCCTCCATGACGATCCAGGCGTGCTCGCGCTGGGCGGCGGCGATCCGCGCCGCCATCTCCTGCGCACCGGGAGGGTCGAGCTCGAAGGTGATCGCGGTGTCGGTGACGTAGGGCGCGTAGATCGCGGCGCAGACCTCGGCGTCCGCGGGGGTCGCGTCGCGGACGGTGAGGGTGGGCATCGAAGTCATGTTCATTATAGTAATCCGGGACTGTCACTATAGTGAACACATGAGCGACGAACTGGGTTCTGCCCTCGCCCTGACCCTCAAGGAACTCCGAGGCTCCCGCGGTTTGAGCGCCTCGGCGCTGTCCGAACTCTCCGGCGTCTCACGCACCATGGTCAGCCGTATCGAGAACGGCGACGTCCAGCCCACGGCCTCCCTCCTCGGGCGCCTGTCCGCGGCGCTCGGCATCACCCTCTCCGAGCTGATCTCCCGTGCCGAACAGGGCGACCGGCGCCTGGCCCGCTCCCACGAGCAGCCCACCTGGACCGACCCCGACACCGGCTACGTGCGCCGGGCGGTCTCCCCGACCTCCGGCGGCCCGATCGAACTGGTCGAGGTGGAGCTCCCGGCGGGTGCGAGGGTCGCCTTCCCCGTGGAGGCCTACGTCTTCACGCACCACCAGATCTGGGTCCTGGACGGCACGCTCGCCTTCCGCGAGGGCTCCGTCGGGCACCTCCTGGAGGCGGGGGACTGCCTCCAGCTGGGTCCGCCCGAGCCGTGCGAGTTCCACAACCCGGGCCGGTCCCCCTGCCGCTACCTGGTGGTCATCGCCCGGCGCGGCGCCTGAGGGACCGCCCGGGGACACGGGCCGTGCGGTGACGGCGGACGGCCCCCGTCCCTTCGACCGGTCGGCGCCGATCGGGGTCTTCGGGCGTGGCGCGGCACGGAGGGCGCGGGCCCGGTGCGTAGGGTGCGAGACGGCCTGGTGAGCCTCCGGGCCGAGTCGTGCTCCCGCCGCCCCCGGGGCCGGACACCCAGATCCGAAGGAAGAACCATGCGTGCTGTGAGCTTCTCCGACTACGGCGACCCGTCCGTCCTGACCGTCGTGGAGTCCGAGGTCCCCGAACCCGGCCCCGGTCAGGTGAGGGTGGCCGTCCGCGCCGCGGGCGTCAACCCGTTCGACGTCAAGGCGCGTTCGGGGCTGATGGCGCAGGGCAGGCCGCTGCCCGCACCGCGCGTGCCGGGCCTGGAGGCCGCCGGGGTGGTGGACACGGTCGGTGAGGGCGTCACGGGCACGGCCGTCGGCGACGCCGTCGCCGGATGGACCGCAGGCGGCGGCGGATACGCCGAGTACGCCGTGCTGTCCACCTTCGCGGCCAAGCCGGAGGCGCTGACCTGGCAGGAGGCGGCGGCTCTCCCGGTGGCGGGGGAGGCCGCGGTCCGCGCGCTGCGCGTCCTGGACCCCCGGCGCGGGGAGACGCTGCTGGTCAACGGCGCCTCGGGCAGTGTCGGAGGGATCGCCGTCCAGCTCATGGTCGAGGTCGGGATCACGGTGATCGGGACGGCAGGCGGCGCGAACCTGGACCGGGTGCGCGCGCTCGGAGCGCTCGCCATCCCCTACGGGGAGGGGCTCGCCCAGCGCGTGCGGGCGCTGGCACCCCGGGGCGTGGACGCCGTCCTGGACGCGGCCGGGCACGGAGCGCTCCCCGACGCGATCGCCCTGCGCGGCGGTACGGACCGGATCGTCACCCTCGCCGACCCGGCCGCCTTCGACCTGGGCGTCCTCTTCCTCTCCAAGCCGGAGGACCAGACCGCGCAGACCCTGGAAACGCTGCTGGGGGCCGCGGCCGAGGGGCGGATCACCCCGCCCGCGTCCCGCGCGATGGGGCTGGAGGAGGCCGCGCAGGCCCACCGGGAGTGGGAGCGGAAGTCCTCCGGCAAGATCGTCCTGGTTCCCTGACGCGTCCGCTCAGGGGCGTGTCCGCCCACCTGTGACAGGGCTCCGACCCGGTGACGCACCGGGCCACGCGGCGTCGTCGATCGCGAGCCACGGAGCGACGGCCACGGCCGTGGGAGTGCACCCGGTGAAGGACTTGACCTCGCGGTGCAGGTGGGACTGGTCGACGTAGCCGCTCTCGGCGGCGACACCGGCGGCGGAGTGGCCCGCGGCGAGAAGGCGGGCGGCGTGGTCGAACCGCACCAGTCGGGCGGCGCGTTTGGGCGTGATGCCGAGCTGGGCCCGGAAGCGGGCCGACAGGCGCTTGCGGCTCCAGCCGACCTCGTCCGCGAGGCCGTCGACCCGCGCCCGCCCCCGGCTGGAGCGCACCTGCCGCCAGGCGAAGGCGACCTCCGGGTCGACCGCTGGGCGGGCGTGCAGCCGCCGGCCGAGGATCTCCCCCGCGATCGTGAACCGTTCGTCCCACGACGCGGCGGCGCGCAGCCTGTCCTCTGCCCGTCCGGCGTCGCGGCCCCAGACGTCCGCGAGGGACACCACGGACCCGGTGAGCCCGGTCGCCGTGCCGAGCACCGCACCCGCTGCGGCCGGATCCAGCCGGATCTGGAGGCACTCGCCCCTCAAGCCACCGGTCCGGAGGTCGCCGGGGACGAGTCCGACCACGACACTGCCGCGCCTGGATCGTCCACGGGTGCGGTAGACGGGGCCCTCCCCCTCACTCAGGTCGATGAACAGGCTGACGGAGGGGTGCGCGACCATGGCGACGTCCGTGAACACGGAGGCACGGTAGCGGAACCCGGCCATGCTGCTGCCCGGCAGCCGATCCGACGGGAGCGGGACGGCGATGTCCGCGAGCCCCCAGCCGGGTGGCACCCCTGTCTGCAGCATGGGAAGATCCTAGGCCTCGTCGGGGACGGCGTGCCGGCGCTCTGCCGCGGTGAACTCGAGGAGCAGCTCGCCGGTCGCCTCGGGCGCTTCGAGCATGGGCATGTGTCCGACGCCGGACAACCGCTCGACCCTTGCGTTCGGCACCGCGTCGTACCGGTGCGCCGACAACGGCTCCCAACGGGGATCGGCGGCGCCGAAGACCACCAGCACTGGAACGCCGAGGGCAGCCAGGCGCTCGGGCACGCTCCGCTCGGCGATGTACTCCGTGTTCCGGCGCAGCACCGTCCTGAACGTGCGGTACGCGGTCCCCCGCGCCTCGGCGACCATGTCGTCCGGGACATCCACCGGACGGACAGCGGTCGCCCTGATCCCCTTGCGGATCATCGCGTCCGAGCGCCTCGACCACAGGAGCGGACCGAGAGGCGGGCCCAGCAGGGCCCGGAGGAGGAGCGGCTGCGGAAGGAGCGCGTCGACGCTCGGACCGCAGCTGATCAGGGCGATCGAGCCGACCAGGTCGGGACGCCGTTCGGCGAGCGCGGTGGCGACATAGCCGCCGCTGGAGTGTCCGGCCACGGTGACGGAACGGAGGCCGAGGCCGTCGAGGAGCTCCGCCACCCGGCCTGCCTGCACGGACACGTCATAGGACGCCGCAGGCGGTGATTGGCCGCAGCCCGGGAGGTCGATCCGGAGGACGTGGTGGTGTTCGGCGAGGGCCGGGACCATCCTGCTCCAGGAGCCGCCCGAGGCTCCCGATCCGTGGATGAGCAGCAGCGGCGCCCCCTGCCGGGGGCCGTCGTGGACCACATGCATTCCGTGCGCGGGCTCGGCGTCGTACTCGGTCATGCGCCCGATGGTGCACGGGCCGGCAGGCACCGGTCTTGTACGAATGTCGTCGTGGAGCCGACCGTCTCCCCTCGGATCGGTGGAGGACCCGGCGCGGGCCGCGCCCGCGTCAGTCGAGGAGGGCCCGGGTGAACACCGGGCGCTGCTCGGCGAGCCAGGTCTGGCGGCGGTCCCAGCGGTCCCAGCCCCCGGACCGCTCCAGGGCGCGGACGAACGCCTCCTCGCCGCCGTCCGCGCGTGCCGCCACGAACGTCCGGGCCACGGCCGTGTACTGCTCGATCACGCCGGGGAGGGCGGCGCGGTCCCCGCGGGCGAGGCCGTAGGCGTCGGCGGCCGACCGGAGCCGGCGGGGCACGTCCGCGCCCTCGCTCCAGGTCCCGGCGGCGGAGACCGGGTCGAGGGCGGGGACCAGGTAGTAGGCCAGGGCGGCCACGTCCCACACGGGCCTTCCGGGCGCGGCGAGGTCGAAGTCGATCAGGGCCTCGGCGCGTCCGTCGCGGAAGACGAGGTTCTCCGCACAGGGGTCGTTGTGGCACAGGATCGGCCCGCCCTCGGGATCGGCCAGCCCGGCCGCCCCCGAGGCCCACGGCGCGGTGGCGTCCACGCCGACACGGGACGCGGCCTCGTGGTAGCGGCGCAGCAGCGCCGCGGCCGAGCGCAGGGCCGGCTCGGTGCGCACCCAGTCGGGGAAGGGCGGCAGGGCCACGTCGCCCTCCACGAAGGTCAGCTCCTCGTGGCCGTCCCCGCGCAGCCGGAGGGGGAGCGGGGCGCCCCGGTAGCCGGTGTCGGCCAGGGCCCGCAGGTGGGTGTGGAGGGCGGGGGACGCGGGGGTGGCGGTGCGCACGACGCGGCCGCCGTGCCGGAAGACCGTGTTCATCATCCCGCCGCCGAGCCGGTGCGCGTCTTCGCGGGCGTCGTCGTCGGGGCCGGCAGCAGCGGGCATCGCTCTCCTCGGGGTGCACGGAAAACCTGTGGCGACGGGGATGCGTCGAATCCTACGGTCGGGGTCGGTGGAGGGGGAGGGCTCGTGCCGCGTCGAAGGTCACCGCAGGAGAAGAAGGCCCTGAGCTACGCCAGGGACCGCCGCAACAACTACGGCGAGAACGACAAGAGTTCGCGCCGCAACATCCCCCTGTCCAAGCGCATCGCCAGGAGGGCCGACCGGCGGATCGCGGCGACCGCGCTGGCCGCCGGACGCGGGGGCGCGGACGCAGACTCGGGCGCGGCGGCGCAGGAGCGGGCCGAGCACAGGAGGCCCGGGGTGTGGCGCAAGTGGCCGGACGGACCGCTGGGCGTGCACGTCGAGTGCAGCCTGGAGCGCCGTGCCCGGGCCGAGGGCTGGAAGGGCCGCAACGCCGACCGCCTGGGGAGACTCCGCGCGCGGTTGCGCCGACCGGGCCGCTGACCCGGTCCCGGGCGGAGAGCTCCGGGACGTGCGAAGGAAGGCCGGGAGGGTTTTCCACAGCCGCACCCGAACCCGTGTTCGCTCCACTACTCTGGGTCCCGAAAGCAGTCGAGCCCGACATCGGTGTTGGTAGCACCTGCCGGGCTCTGACCCCCAACCTGGTCTCATCAGGAAGGCGGCTAGTGGTGGAGTGTATCCAACTCGGCCCCGATGTCACGGCCATATCCCGCATGTCGTCTCCTTCGGACACGGCGACGCAGGCGTCGCAGCCCCCGCCGGGGCCCGTCGGTCCGCGCCGGCGCACCCCGGGCGCCATGCGCGGTATCGGCTTCATGCCCTCGCTCTGGATCACCGACGCCCTCAGGGCGGGCCTGCTGCCCAGCACCCGCGCGCACACCGTCGCGGCGATCATCGCCGACGCCGCCGACGCGGACGGGCGCTGGTGCTACCTGTACCTCGACACGATCGCGGAGCGCTCCGGCGGGACGATGAGCGCCTCCACCGTCAAACGGGCGCTCCACGACCTCGTCGGCGCGGGCCTGGTGCGCAGGCTCGGCCCGTCGCAGGCGCGCCTGTTCTTCCGCGCCGACATCGCCGCCGGGCGCCGGTGGCCCGACCGGCTCCCGCCGGTGCTGGAGCTGCTGATCCCCGCGCACGCGTACACCGCCCAGGCGCTGGAGGAGGTCAACCGCGTGCGCCGGGTGCTGGGGGAGGAGCCGTTGTCCCCGGCCTCCCGCCCCTGTCCTCCGGTGCGAACGACCGTTCATCCTGATCCGGCCGACAGGTCAGAACGACCTGTAGACCTTTCCCCTGCAGACCCCTCCCCGATCCGGCGCTCCGTCCGCGGGAGCGCCACCACAGGGCGGGTGGCCGCCCGGGCGTACGCGCGAGGGGTCCGTCCCCTGCCGGTGCCGGTGCAAGCGCCCGTGGTCGGCCCGGAACGGGTCCCCGGACCCGCACCGGACCCGGGGACGCCCGGCGCGCCGACGCGCGGCGGTCCTCAGGAGCGGATACCGGACCCCGCACCGGAAAGGGTGACCGCCCCGGGGCCGCGAGGGCTCGCCCGGAGCCTCCTCGCCCGGATACCGGACTCGGTGCTGCGCCGCCCCGGCCCGGACCGCGAGGCCCTGGCCGGTGCCCTCGACCGGCTCGCCGGACAGGGGATGCGCACGGCCGAGCTGGGCGCGCTGCTGGAGGGCGCGGAGACCCTGCGCAGCCCGTTCCCGGCGCTCATGCGCCGCCTGGGCGGCGTGGAGGACGCGCGCGGGTTCCTGAACGGCCGCCTCGGCGCGGGCGTGCGGCGCGGCGGCGGAGGCGCCCCGGCCCCGCCGTGGGCTCCCGCGCCGCGCACGGCCCGGCTCGCGCAGGGGGTACCCGATCCCCGGCGTCCGGACCCCGGGGACGCGTTCGCCGAGCCGCCCGGGTTCGCCGTCGGCCCCGACGGCGCGGCGCCGCGCACCTGCCCCGACCACCCGGGCGTGCGCAACGTCCCGGGCGGGAGCTGCCGTGTGTGCGGCGGGGCCTGCCGGAGCGTGCCCGGCGAGATCATCCACCCGCGCCGGGACCCCGGTGCGGGGACGGCCCGCACGGGCGGTGATCCGCCCGGGAGTCCCGCCCGGCCCGCCCGGCCCGAGGGGCCCGTGCGGGCCGCGGAGGACCCGGCCGGGGCCCCGCTGGACGGTCCTGGCACCGGCGGCGCCGGGGAGGCCGGGGAGACGGATCCCGCGGTCCTCGCGCTCATGCGCGCCTCCCTCGCCGGGGACCGCCGCGAACCGGCGCTCCCACCCGTGCGCAACGGCCGCGCGCCCACGCCCGCGGCCCGTGCCGCGGCCGACTCCGTGCGCCGCCGACTGGACCTCCTCCGCGGACGGGCCGCCGGGTGAGGGCGACGGGGAGGGCGACGGCGCGGCGGGCCCGCGGGCCGTCCGGGCGGGACCGTCCGGTGCGCCGGAAGGCACGGCGTCCCCGGGGACGGGGCTCACGTGTCGCGCGGCGCCGCCCCCGGCGCTCGCGGGCGCGGCTCAGACCTGCGGCACGGGGACCGGGCGGGACCCCTGGGCCAGCGACTCCGCACCGGCCACACCCACCAGGGAGGCCGCCACGGCGTCGCGCACCGGCACCAGGGGCGGTGCGCCGTGCAGGACCGTGTCGCGAAAGCCCCGCAGCAGCAGGACCGTTCCCTCGGTCCCGCGCTCCAGGGGCTCGCCGTCCAGGGTCACCGGAGGCGGGACGCGCTCCTCCTCGCGCGTCACGCCGTCCTCCTGAGTCCAGCCCTCCTGGCGGACCCGCACCGACCAGGCCCGGTCGCCCCCGGCGCGCACCGACTCGGCCAGTCCCCGGGTTCCGCGCACCGACACCCAGCTCCAGTGGCTGTCGGACTCGCCCTGGAGGAACCCGTTGCGGGTGATGGCCAGCGCCCCCGTGGACAGGCGCACCACCATGGTGGAGGCCTCGCGCGGAGAGGACTCGTCCACGCCGAAGGCGGTGACCTCGACGGGACGCGCCCCGGTGATCGCCAGGATCGGGGACAGCGAGTGGGTGCAGTACGCGGTCGGGGGGATCCGGCCGCGCCAGTGCGCGGGGTCGCCGATCAGCGCCGTCCGTGCCTCGGGCGACATCCCGTGCAGGTAGTCGGCCTCCACCAGGCTGATCCGGCCGACCTCTCCCGCCTCCACCGCCTCGCGCAGGAGCCGCACGTGCGGGTGGAGCACGTAGTTCTCGGCGAAGGAGTAGGTGGCTCGGGAGCGGTCGGCGGCCTCGACCAGGGCCCGGCCCTCCTCGGCACTCGCGCAGGCGGCGGACTCGGAGAGCACGTGGACGCCGTGTTCGAGGAAGGCGGTCGCCAGCGGGGCGTGGGCGTCGAAGTCGTTGGCGAGCACCACCCCGTCCAGGCGGTGGCCGGGGTCCAGCAGGTCCTGCCAGCGGTCGACGGCGACCGCGCCGGGCAGCAGCTCGCGCGCCCGCCGCCGCGGTTCGGCCTCGCGGTCGCAGACCGCGACCACGTCGATGCCCGCTCTGGCGGCCCACACCGCCAGGTGCAGCCCCATCCCCAGTCCCACCACTCCCATGCGCATGGGGGGCATCCTCCCGGAAGTCACCGGGGCGGACAACGGGTTTTCCCGGAGGCGCTCCCGGGCGTGCCTCCGCCCGCGCCTCCTCGGCCGAACGCAGAGGTCGGGAAGCACCGATGCCCCCAAAAGTATGTTTACGTCAAGGCAATACACTGGCAACACCACGGGTGGACAGGGCCTGTATGAGCCCATGGCCCCGTCTCCTCGAACCGATTCCTCCGACGATCGAGGTTCCCGGCACAACGGCGTGCGGGGTGCCCGTTCCAGCAGTGAGAAGGGAACGCACTCGCATGCCGTTTTCCGATGGTGCCCGCAGCGGGCACCACCCGGGGGTCCGAAGCGCGTACGAGCACGTGGTGCGGCGCAACCCCGACGAGCCCGAGTTCCAGCAGGCCGTCCTGGAGGTGCTCGACAGCCTCTCGCCCGCCCTCTCCCGCCACTCCGAATACGCCGACCAGCGCATCCTGGAGCGCCTCTGCGAACCCGAACGCCAGGTCATCTTCCGGGTGCCGTGGCGCGACGACCAGGGCAACGTGCACGTCAACCGTGGTTTCCGGGTGGAGTTCAACAGCGCGTTGGGCCCCTACAAGGGCGGGCTGCGCTTCCACCCCAGCGTGAACCTCGGGGTGATCAAGTTCCTGGGCTTCGAGCAGATCTTCAAGAACGCCCTCACCGGCATGAGCATCGGCGGCGGCAAGGGCGGCAGCGACTTCGACCCCAAGGGGCGCTCCGACAACGAGATCGAGCGGTTCTGCCAGTCGTTCATGACCGAGCTCCACCGCCACCTGGGCGAGCACACCGACGTCCCGGCCGGGGACATCGGGGTGGGCGGCCGCGAGATCGGCTACCTGTTCGGCCAGTACCGGCGCCTCGCCAACCGGTGGGAGGCCGGGGTCATCACCGGCAAGGGCCTGGAGTGGGGTGGTTCGCGCGTCCGTACCGAGGCCACGGGGTACGGGAACGTGCTGTTCACCCAGCGGATGCTGGAGCGCTCGGGCAGGAGCCTGGACGGCCGGCGCGTGGTGGTGTCCGGTTCGGGCAACGTGGCGATCTACTCGGTGGAGAAGGCCCAGCAGCTGGGCGCCACCGTGGTCGCCTGCTCCGACTCCGGCGGCTACGTCGTGGACGAGAAGGGCATCGACCTCGACCTGCTCAAGCAGATCAAGGAGGTGGAGCGGGCCCGGATCTCCGAGTACGCCGAGCGGCGCGGCGACGCCCGCTACGTGGAGGGCGGCAACGTGTGGGACGTGCCCTGCGACGTGGCACTGCCCTCCGCCACCCAGAACGAGCTGGACGCGGCATCGGCGCGCACCCTGGTCCGCAACGGCGTCCTGGCGGTGGCCGAGGGCGCGAACATGCCCACCACCCCCGAGGCCGTCCAGGTGCTGCGCGAGGCCGGTGTGCTGTTCGCGCCGGGCAAGGCCGCCAACGCCGGCGGCGTGGCGACCAGCGTCCTGGAGATGCGGCAGAACGCGCGGCGCACGTCGTGGTCGTTCGAGCACGCCGAGGCCGAGCTGGCCGAGGTGATGACGGGGATCCACGACCGGTGCGAGGAGGCCGCTGAGAGGTACGGCGCCCCGGGCGACTACGTGCTCGGCGCGAACGTGGCCGGGTTCGAGCGTGTGGCGGGCGCGATGCTCGCCCAGGGCCTGATCTAGGCACCGCCTCCGTCCGGGGCCTGGGAAAGGCCCCAGGACGGAGGCGGCGGCCCTCCTTCTCCGGTCGGGCGGCGAACCCACCGGAGCAGGAGGACCCGCTCCCGTGCCGACCGGTCGGGCGGACCGGGGAGACGGCCGGGCACGGAAGAGCGCGCGACCACCCCCGGGACCGTGCCGGGGACGCGGGCAGGTCTCAGGCCGCGGACCGCTGGTCGGCCGGGCGCCTGCGCAGTTCCGGGCGGATGACGGCGGGCGGGTCGTAGGAGACGTCGAGGGGGCCGATGTCGGTCCCGGGCGGGACGATGTCGTCGATCCTGTCGAGGACGCCGTCGCCGAGTACGGCGCCGGCGCCAGCCAGCAGGTCCTCCAGCTGTTCCATGGTGCGGGGGCCGATGATGGCGGAGCTGACGTCGGGGTGGGCGGCGACGAAGGCCATCGCCAGGTGGGCCAGGGACATCCCGGCCTCCTCGGCCACCACGATGAGCTGTTCGACGGCGTCGAGCTTGCGCTCGTCGGTCAGGTGCTCGGGCATCCAGTGCATCCTGGCGTTCTCCACGGGGGAGGCGCCCTTGCGGTAGCGGCCGGTCAGCAGGCCCGAGGACAGCGGCCCCCAGGTCAGCACGCCCAGGCCGTAGCGGCGGCAGAGCGGCAGGACCTCCCTCTCGATCCCGCGGTTGAGGATGGAGTACGTGGGCTGCTCGGTGCGCAGCCGCTGGAGTGCGCGCCGCTCGGCCACCCACTGCGCCTCCACGATCTCCGAGGGCGGCAGGTTCGAGGAGCCGACGACGCGGACCTTGCCGCTGCGCACCAGGTCGGTCAGCGCCGAGAGCGTCTCCTCGATGTCGGTCCGGGGGTCGGGGTGGTGGAGCTGGTAGAGGTCGATGTAGTCGGTGCGGAGGCGCCGCAGCGAGTGCTCGACCTCGGCGATGATCCAGCGCCGGGAGCTGCCGTGCCGGTTGGGGCCCTCACCCATCCGGCCGTTGACCTTGGTGGCCAGCACGACCTCGTCGCGTCGGCCCTTGAGGGCCTTGCCGACGATCTCCTCGGTCTCGCTGTAGCCGTACACGTCGGCGGTGTCGACGAAGTTGACGCCGGCGTCCAGTGCCCGGTGGGTCATACGGATGCATTCGTCGTGGTCGGGGTTGCCCACCCGGCCGAACATCATGGTGCCCAGGCAGTAGGCACTGACCTCGATGCCGGTGCGCCCCAGCTCGCGCGTTCTCACAGTGATCCGGTTCCTCTTCCTTTCCGGCAGCCGCACGGCACACGCCTGCGGCGGCGACGCTCCCGTGCCCGCTCCGGGCGGGCACGGGGGC
>NZ_JBSHDN010000180.1:0-13001 GCF_053616335.1 Nocardiopsis sp. NPDC055824 | reverse complement strand
CCGCCGTCCGCGGGGCGCGGCGGAAGCCGCCCCTTACGAGCCCTGTCGGACGGCCTCGCCGGCCCTGCGGGCCCGGTGGGAGGTCAGGAAGTCGCGGTACCAGTGGTAGCTGTCCTTGGGGTGGCGCTCCAGGCGTTCGTAGTCGACCCGGACCAGGCCGAAGCGCCGGTCGTAGCCGTAGGCCCACTCGAAGTTGTCCAGCAGCGACCACACGAAGTAGCCGCGCACGTCGACCCCGGCCTCGATGGCCCGCGCCAGGGCCGCCAGGTGGTCCCGCAGGTAGTCGACGCGACCGGTGTCGCGGACGCGCCCGGTCTCGTCGGGCCGGTCGTCCTCGGCCGAGCCGTTCTCGGTGATGAGGATGGGCGGCAGGTTCGGGTAGCGGCGGTCGAGGTCGATGAGCAGGTCGGCGAAGGTGTCGGGGAGCACCGGCCAGCCCATGGTGGTGTGCCGTACCCCCTCGAAGTCCACCTGCTCGGTCCGGATGTCCACGGCCGTGCGGGCGGAGATGTCGGCCTCGGCGTGCGGGGCGTCGCGGAGCATGATCGGCCGGTAGTAGTTCACGCCGAGGAAGTCCAGGGGCTGGGCGATGATCTCCAGGTCCCCGTCGGCGCGGTACGAGCCGTCGGCCATGTCTCCCCAGACCTCGTCCTCGTTGTCGGGGTAGGCGCCCTTGAAGATGGGGTCGAACCACACGCGGTTGTGGAGCGTGCGTGCGCGTTCCACGGCGGCGCGGTCGGCGTCGGAGTCCGACGCGGGCAGCAGGTGGTCGGGGTTGAGGGTGATGCCGACCTCGCCCGCCGCGGCGGCGCGCAGTTCTCCGGCGGCCATGCCGTGGGCGAGGAGGAGGTGGTGGGCCGCGGCGAGCGCGGGGGCCCCCTCGCGGGTGCCGGGGGCGTGCCGGCCGATTGCGTGGCCGACGAAGGCCGAGCAGAACGGCTCGTTGAGGGTGATCCAGCGGTTGACGCGGTCGCCGAGGCGGTCGGCGACGATGCGGGAGTACTCGGCGAAGCGGTGGGCGGTGTCGCGCACCCGCCAGCCGCCCTCGTCCTCCAGGGCCTGGGGCAGGTCCCAGTGGTAGAGGGTGAGGACGGGTTCGATCCCGGCGCCGAGGACGGTGTCGACGAGCCGGTCGTAGAAGGCGAGGCCCTCGGGGTTGGGGCGGCCCCTGCCCGTGGGCTGGACGCGCGGCCAGGCGACGGAGAAGCGGTAGAGGTCCACTCCGAGGTCGGCCAGCAGGGCGACGTCCTCGCCGTAGCGGTGGTAGTGGTCGCAGGCGATGTCGCCCGTCTCGCCGCGCGCGACGCGTCCGGGGGTCCGGCAGTAGGTGTCCCAGATGGACGGTCCGCGCCCGCCCTCGTGGACTCCCCCTTCGACCTGGTAGGCGGCGGTGGCGGTACCGAACTGGAGGTGTGCGGGCAGTGTCGGGGCATCCATGGGGAGTCCTTTCTGGGAGCGCTCCCATCGTAGGTGATGTGACCCCTGGCACCAAGACCTTCTCCGTCACACCGCGAACACCGGGAGTGCACGGAAACCACTCCTTCCACTCCTCTTCCTCTCGATCGGAGAAATCCGGAACCCGCGGCCCGACGGAGGCGTCACACCTCGCGGCGCGCCCCACCGTCTCCGGGCGCGCGACGGAAGGAACCGGGGCATGGGCAGCAGCTGGACCGACCACGCGCACAACCGCAGGACCCGGGAGCCGGAGGAGACACCGGACTCCGCCCGCTCCCGGACGGCGGCCCCCCGGTGCTCCGCCGCCCCGGAGCGGAGCACCGCCGGGGCCCGACGCGAGGCGGAGGGGATCCGCCGCCTCCCGAACCCCTGAGGAGGGGCGCCATGGGACTGTTCTCCAAGCGGGCCAGGCTCCGGAGCGACCCCGCGGGGTTCTTCCAGGGGCCGCTGGCGCACGCCTTCGCCTCCGGGGCGCACATGCCGACGGCGGGGGGCGGGGTGTGGAACGCCGTCCACTCGTCGTGCTCCTGCTGCGACGCCGAGGACGAGCGGGCCAAGCTCCGGGACTCCTGGGGCATCACCGACACCGCCGGGTGGGACGGCGCGCTGCGCCGCCTGACCGACGACCACCGCCCCGCCTCGGACGTGACGGTCCTGCTGGACCTGCGCAACCGGGCGATGGCCCGCGCGCCCGGGCACCCCTTCGACGCGGGCGTGTGGCCGGACCTGATCGCCCACTGGTGCCGGGCCCGCGGCGCCGCCCACCGGGTCTACGAGGAGATGGTCCTGGAGGCCGCCCGGATCTGGGAGTACGAGGAGCGCATGGTCGAGGACGGGGTCCTCCCCCGGGGCGTGCCGGTGCGGACCGTGCGCGCCTACGACTTCGGCCGGGCGGTCAACCTCGCCCGGTGGGGCGTCAACGCCGGGTACGCCGACGAGCGGGCCGCGCACGGGCACATCCTGCGGGCGGGTGCGCAGTCGATGCGCCACCACGGCTCGTGGCAGGAGATGTCGGCGGGCTTCGTGCTGGGGCGGGCGATGGCCTTCGACGAGGGCTCGTTCGGCCCCTACTACACGGACTCGGTGGCGGCGCACAAGGTCCTGGCCGGTGATCCGGCGAGCCCGTGGCTCAACCTCCCCTGGCGGATGTGACGGGACGGGCGAGGGCGGAGGGCCCGCCCCATGGTCATGGCTGCGGGACGGGGCCGGCGACGAGGAGCCGCATCTCCAGCGGCAGGTCGAGGATCTCGCGCGTGGTGAGCCCGGCGGAGCGCAGCAGTTCCTCGTAGCCGCGCTCGGTCCGCTCGGCCCCCGGGGTCATCACCATCATGTGCACGTCCAGGACCAGCGACAGCCAGGGACGGCCCTCGTCGGGCAGGATGCGTTCGGCGACGAGCACTCTGCCGCCGGGGGCCATGGACCGGCGGCAGTGGCGGAGCAGACCGCGCGCGTCCTCGTCGGACCAGTTGTGCAGCACCCGGCTGAGCAGGTAGACGTCGGCGCCCTCGGGGACCCCTTCCCGGAAGTCGGCCTCGACCAGGTCGCACCGTCCGGCGTCCGCGAACGCCCCGAGGCGCTCGCGGGCCGCGGCGAGCGCGGCCGGGCGCTCCACCAGGACGCCGTGCGCGCCGGGGGCGGCGGCCAGGACCGCGGCGAGGAGCTCGCCGGCCCCTCCCCCGAGGTCGACGACCGTGCGCACCCCGCCGAAGTCGTACACGTCGGGGATGTGCGTGGAGAACCGGCCGCCCGCGGCCATGCCCGCGGTGTAGAGCTCCGCGTCCCGGGGGTGCCGTTCCAGGTACGAGAAGACGTCGGTGCCGTGGGCCTCGCCGAAGGCGGTCCGCCCCGTGCGGACGGCGTCGGCCAGGTGCTCCCACGAGTCGCCGAACATGTCGCTGTCGTAGAGCAGGGCGAGTTCGGCCATCCCGGAGGGGTGGCCCCGGCGCAGGTGGGAGCCGACCCGGGTGGGCTCGTGGCGGCCGTCGCGCTCGCGGACCACGCCCACGGCCGCCAGCAGCCGCAGCAGGCGGTCCAGCCGGTCCGGGTGCAGGCCGAGCCCCTCGGCCAGGGAGCCGGTGTCGGCCGGGCCCTCGCCGAGGCGGTCCAGGACCCCCAGCTCGACGGCGGTGGCGACCGCCCTGGACACCCACGCCCCCGTCATCAGCCGGATCACCTCGCGTTCGGCGGATTCCCCGTCGCGCACCGTGTTCCCTCCTCACAGCCAGCCGTTGCGTCGGAACACAACGTAGAGGCTGAGGCTGGAGAGCGCCATCAGAAGGAGGGACAGAGGCCAGCTGAACATCCACTCGAACCCGGGCCGGGGCGGGATGTTCATGCCGTACGCGGAGGCGATGAGGGTGGGCACGACCAGGATGCCGCCCCAGGACGAGACCTTCTTCATGGCCTCGTTCTGGGCCTGGTCGATGAGGGCGCTGTTGACGGACATGATGTTCTGGAGGATCTGGCGGAACCCCTCGGCGTGCTCGCGCACGGCGCTGACGTGGTCGGCGACGTCGCGGAGGAGGTTGTGCAGCGTGCCCCGGGCCTCGGCGGAGGCGTGGGGCGGTCCCGGGTCGGCCTCCTCGGGGCGCTCCATGAGCGCCATGAGGTCGGTCATGACGACGTCGAGCGGGTCGACCGCGCGGTGCAGGACGATGACCTGGCGGGCGAGCCGGTAGGTGCGGCGCGAGGCCTCCGGGTCGCCGTCGAGGACCTGGGTCTCGACCTCGTCGATGTCGTCCTGGATGTCGAAGACGACGGGCGCGTAGGCGTCCACGACCCTGTCGAGCACCGCGAGCACGACGGCCAGGGAACCGTGGGCGAGGACCCGCGGCTCGGCCTCCAGGCGGCCCCGGACGGCCTCGACGTCCACCTGCCCCCGGTGCCGGATGGTGATGACGAAGCCGCGGCCCCCGAAGAGGTGGAGCTCGCCGACCCGGACGGCCTCCCGGTCCCGGTCGTAGTGCGCCGGTCGCAGCACGACGAACAGGACGTCGCCGTAGGTCTCCACCTTGGGCCGCTGGTGGGCGACGATGGCGTCCTCCAGGGCGAGCCTGGGAAGGGAGAAGTGCCGGGCGGTGTCGGTGAGCTGCTCCTGGTCGGGCTCGTCCATGCTGATCCAGGCCATGAGCCCGCTGTCGCGGGCGAGGGCCCGGCGGGCCTCCTCGACGGAGTCGGCCTCGCGCTCCCGGCGCCCGTCGCGGTAGAGGACGGCGCGGACGGTCCCCGGCGAGTCCCGGGCCGGCAGTCGGGCGGCCTCGTGGCCCAGGGCCATCACGCGTTCGGGCGAGGAGTCGTGCATGGGCTTCCCTCCCGGGCGGTGGGTACTGTGCCCGATCCTGGCGGGGCGCGGGGGCCGGGGCGCGCCGACACGCCACGCCCGGGCGAACCGGGAGCGGTCAGCCCTCCAGGCCGGAGGCGCGGACGGTGATGTTGAGCCGTCCGGCCAGCCCGAGGGAGGGCGGGGCGGTTCCCGGCCGGGTGCGCGGAACGCCGTGGTAGGCCATGCGGGAGGGGCCGCCGAAGACGAAGAGGTCGCCGCTGCGCAGTTCGACGTCGGTGTAGGGGCGGGTGCGGGTCTCGGTGTTGCCGAAGCGGAAGACGCAGGTGTCGCCGAGGCTGAGGGAGACGACGGGTTCGCGGGAGAGCTCGTCCCTGTCCTGGTGCATGCCCATGCGGGCGTCGGCGTCGTAGAAGTTGACCAGCGCCACGTCGTAGGGGTCGGCGCCGGGCCCGGGCGGGGCGCCGTAGGCGGCCCCGACCGCGCGGGCGGCCAGGTCGGCGAGGACCGCCGGGAAGGGCCGGACGGGGGTGCCGTCGGGGAGGGTGCGGGAGTAGGAGTAGGGCTGCCAGTGCCAGCCGAGCCCGACCATCTGAACGCTCATCACCCCTCCGCGGGGCATCGGGTGCCGGCGCATCCCGGCGGGGCCTCGGGCCCAGTCGCGGCAGCGGCGGACCAGGTCGGCCTGGGCGTCCCCGTCCAGCCATCCGGGCAGGTGCACGGCGCCGGGGGCCACCTCCACCGGCGGGGAGCCGAACAACGCGTCGCTCATACCCCCATCGTCCCCGCGCGGGGCCCCGGCGCCAACCGCGGCTCCCGGGAAGCCCAGGAAGCTCCCCGGGCCCGGACGGCGGGCGCACGAGGGGAGCGCCCCGCCCCCGCGGCGGGGGCCGCGGGGGCGGGAGGGTCAGCGGCGCAGGAGTTCGCGGATGTTGACCACGAGCAGGAGCACCACGATGACCGCGATGGGGACGGCGATCGCGATCCGCCAGTCGGCGATGAACGCGGCCACGATCCCGACGGCGATCCCGATCACGAAGGCCGCGATCGCCAGACCGGTGAGGTACTGGACGAACTTGCGGCGGGCGACCGAGTCGACGGCGGCGAAGGCCACCACGACCCCGAGCATCGCGTAGAGCGTGAACTGCCCGTCCAGCAGGAACATGGGCAGGGCCAGGGACACCAGCAGGAGCGGGGTGCTCAGGGCCACCCACAGGTGCAGGAAGCGGGCGGTGCGCTGCTGGCCGGAGGAGTACGGCAGGTGCGGGGCCTTGAGGTGCCCGGTCGGCGTGGGCACCAGGGGCGTCTCGGAGGCCAGGGCCCGGAGGTGGGTGTCCCGTTCGTCCGCGGTCAGCACGCGCTTCTCGTAGACCTGGGCCAGCTCCTCCTCCAGGGCCTCGATCTGCTCGGTGTACTCGCGGGCGCGCGGCCGGGAGTGCGCCTCCCGGGACAGGGCCATGCGGGCGGAGTCGAGCTGGCGCAGCTCGTGGCGGCGGCGCAGGACGTCGGCGTCCATCTCGCGCAGGCGCTCGTCCAGGACGCCCACGTGGGAGCGGAGCTCGGCGCGGGCGGCGGCCTCGGTAGGCGCCACCTTCTGGAGGCCGACCCAGGCCAGCGGGTCCGCCCACGAGCGGCGGATGGTGCCGTCGCGCTCGTAGCGGGGGCCGCTGGGCGCGCGCTCCCCGTCGAAGAAGTCGCGGGTGTCGCGCCCCCACAGACCGCGGAAGCCCTTCAGCCAGGGGGTGTCGTCGTCGATCAGGACGGCGTACCACTCGCGGTCGCCGCCGGGGCCGAGGCGTTCGCCGTCGCCGCGCGCGTAGTCGACGAAGGGGACGCCGATGCCGTGGCGGTTGATCGCGCTGTCCGCGCGGAAGACGCGGTGCGCGATCCACTGCCAGACGCGGATGATGCCGCGCAGGAAGGAGGGGTCCACCTGGATGAGGTAGTCGCCGGGGAGCATCTGGTGGGAATGCGATCCCGCGCCGACGTAGACCATCGGGTGGTCGCCGTCCCGGTGCAGGTCCGGGTCGTTCCAGCTGCGCCTCAGGTCGTCGCCGTGGTACTCGTGCGAGGAGGCGCCGACCCAGACGGGGCGCGTGGTGCCGTCGGGGTTCTCGACGGCGTAGACGGTGACGCGCTCCCAGTCGGCCTCGTGGTCGTTGACCCCGCCGTAGATGGTCCGCCAGTCGTTCATCGCGTAGAAGAACCAGTACTGGAGGATGATGTAGCCGCCCTCGCGGGACACCCGGCCGTAGTAGGTGGCGCCGCCGTTGTCGACGCGCTCCCGGTACCGGGTCACCGCCGCGAAGGTGACGCCGCCGGGGACGGCGCCCCGGATGAGCAGGGAGAGCTTCATGAGGATGTCGAGGACCCGGCCCAGGACGCCGACGGCGGCGAGGCGGCCGCTCTTGGGGATGACCGAGCGGGCGACCCCCTTGTAGCGCCGGGCCTCCTCGCGCAGGGTCTCCTCCTGGACGAAGCGGAGGTGCTTGTGGCGCTCGGGCCACTCCTCCTCGGCCTGGGACAGACGGTCGAGGGTCAGCTCCCCCGCGGGGACCAGGACGCGTTCGCGTCCGCCGGGCTCCTCGATCCACAGGCTGCAGTTGCGTACGTAGGCGTCCACGTCGGTGGGGAAGAAGAGTTCCCCCTTCGTGCACATGAGCACGGGTTCGTGGGCGCGCAGGAGTTCGAGATCAGATTTCGCGGCCATGATCGCACCAAGCTAGTGCATTCGGACTGTCCGATACGCGAGGGGAAATCCCAGCTCAGAGCCCGTTCCCGTACGCAACGTGACGGTCTTCGCTGCTCAGATGGGCTGTGGCGGCGCGATGACAGCCGGTTTCCGGCCGAATCGGGCAGCTCTCACACCTCAGAAGTGGTGCGTATCACAGTTTGTCCGGTGCGCGGAAACCCCTGGAAGCGGACCCCGCCGATACCCCCGCCCGGTCGGACGACCGGGCGGGCACGGTCTCGGGGCGGCGACTACCGGGCCTCGGCCGCCAGTAGCGCGCGCCACTCGCCGGAGGGGAAGGAGAGGGTTCCCGCATCGCGGTTCTGCGTGTCGCGGACGTCCGCCCCGATCCCGGAGAGACGAGCCTCCACACAGGCCCCACTGTTCGCGGAGTAGGAGGATTTGAACCAGTCAGCAGTCACAGCAGTTCCCCCAGCAGTTCACGGGTGGTCTTGTGGGGCAACGCTAGCGCGTACGCGTCTCGGAGCAACTCGGTCACCCTGGGAAGAACTGCGTCTCCATAGACCTGATTCCCCTCCAAGTGGTCACTCGTCACGACATGTCGACCGTCCCGGAGCTGGAACACCATGATCGGGCCAGGGATACCCAGAAGAAGACTCTTCTCCGGGACCAGGTGAAGTGACACCCATTCCGGGAGTGACAGCAGGTGCTTGACTTGATCAGCACGAACCGCGTCCGGAACACCCGTCAATGCCGTCACGGGAAAAACCGCCCAAATATCTGAGGACAGGTGCCCTAAGCGCTCGGACCGCAACTGCGCGAGACGTTCGACGTCCCGGACTTTTCTACCAGCGCGGTACACCAGACGCGCATATGCCTGGCACCACAACAAGCCCGGAACCGTGACCGGTGAGATGAGATCAATCCGAAGCGCCTCCCTCTCCAAGGTGTCGACATCCCTCAGGAACGGAGGAAGGTCATCCCTGACCTCCTTCTTCCACGCCGCGAGGACGGCGCCGTTCGCCTCCAGAGCTTGATCCAGGGCGTCCACCGCCCCCCGCGTCGGATTCGTCTTTCCGGAGAGATACCGGGACAAGGACGCCTGAGAGACACGCGAGTGCGAGGACAGCGCGGCCTGCGTCATCCCGCTGATCTGGAGGTGGCGGCGGAGCACATCGGGGAAGTGAGGAGGCTTCACAGGAATCATTGTGGAACGCCTTCCAGCCGCGTGTCCGGCGTATCCCGAAACTCGTCGATCAGTGGAGCAACTTGACCGGCAGAGGCCACTTTGGAGGCATGGAACCAGCACGCAAGTCGACCAAGGAAGCCACGGCGTTCGCTACCCCGCAGCCGGCGGTGAACCACCGGTACGACCTGGAGGAGATCCTCGCCACCGGGCCCGACTTCTACCTGTTCACCGGGGAGGCCGCCCTGGCCCTGGGGGTCGGGGTCTCCACGGTCAGGCGCTGGTCGGACCGCGGACACCTCGTCTGCGCGAGGAACCCGCGCGGTGTGCGGTTCTTCCGCGCCGGAGACGTCTTCGCACTCCGAGAGGAGCGGACCGGCGGCCATCGGTGAGCACGGCAGGCCCAGGGGCCGCCGCCCGGACGGGCGGTGGCCCTCCGGCGTTCCCGGGGTTCAGGCGGCCCGGTCGGACTCTCGGGACCCGGGTGCCTCCGCCTGCTCCGCCTCCGGGGTCCCGCGACCGGCCGGGAGCACGGGCACGTCCCGGCCCTCGGCGGGAGGCCCCGCCGACGATCCGGGGACGCCCTCCCCCGCCCGGCTCCGGCGCACGGCCTCCGGGCCGGGCGCCGCGGGCCGGTCGCTCCGGTCACCCCGGGCCGCCCCCACCCCGGCGACCACCACCAGCGCCATGCCCACGACCTGCACGGCCACGGGCGCCTGGCCGATGACGACCAGGCCCATCACCAGGCTGACCGCGGGCTCCAGGCTGGAGAAGGTGCTGTAGGCGGTCCGGCCCATCCGCTGGAGCGCGACCATCTCCAGCAGGAACGGCACCATCGGGAAGAGCAGCGCGATCACCAGCGTGAACAGGATCAGGTCCACGTCCGGGGCGGCGAAGACGGCAGGCGCCCCGAAGGGTGCGCTGACCAGCGATCCCACCGTCATGGCCAGCGCCAGGCCGTGGACGGCCCCGAAGCCGGCGCCCACCCTCTGGGTCAGCACGATGTAGGCGACCACGCAGACCGCCCCCGCCAGGGCGAAGCCGACCCCGGCCAGGTCGAGGTCCCCCCGCCAGGGCCGGGTGAGGCAGAGCACGCCGAGCACGGCCGCGGCGATCCACACGAGTTCGCGCCGGCGGCGCATGGCGGCCACGGCCACGACGAGGGTGCCCAGGAACTCGATCGAGGTGGCGGCGCCGAGCTCGATCCGCGCCGTCGCCTCGGAGTAGAACAGCATCATCCCCGCGCTCGCCGTGCCCAGGATCACCACGGCCCCCAGTTCGCGCGGCGTCGCCGCGCGCACGGCGCGCCACAGGGAGCGACCGCCGAGAGCCAGCAGCAGGACCGCCGCCCACGTCAGCCTGAGCCAGGTGACGGTGGCGGGACTGGCGTGCGCGAACGCGGTGACGGCCAGGGCGCTGCCGGTGTGCAGGGTGAACATGCCGATGAGCAGCATGACCGGCGCCGGGACCTGGAAGCGGGCACGGCGCAGCGAGGACACGAATGAGGGGATCACCCGACCATTGGATCCGAGAGGTTCGTTTCTGTCCACGGACCGATGGTTGATGGACCGTGTAGTTTCGGTGGATGGATTTCACCCGGTTGGGTCTGCTCGTGGAACTGGAGCGCCTGGGCACGATGGCCGCAGTGTCCGAGGTCACAGGCATGAGCACGTCGGCGGTCTCCAAACACTTCGCCGTCCTGGAGAAGGAGGCCGGCGTCCCCCTCCTGGCGCCCGACGGCCGCCGCGTGCGCCTCACGCCGGCGGGGCGGCGGCTCGCGGAGCACGCGGTGGACATCCTGGCGCGGGTGGAGGCGGCCCGGGCCGAGTTCGAGGGCGAGGGCGAACCCGTCGGCCGCGTCGACCTGGTGATGTACACGAGCGCCGCGCCCGTGGTGCTTCCCGCCCTGCGGCGCCTGCGGCAGGACCACCCGGGCATCGAGGTCCAGCTGACCGAGCACGAGTCGGAGCAGGCGCTCACCCTCCTCCAGACCGGGGGCGCGGACCTGGGGGTCGTGTACCAGTACAGCCTTCTCCCCCGGGATTTCCCGGGAACCCTGACGGTGCGCCCGATCGGCGGCGAGGAGCTGCTCCTGTCCCAGCCGTCCGAGGGCGCGGACAGCCGGACCCTGACCCGGCGGCGGCTGCGGGAACTGTCCGGGGCGTCATGGATCGCCAGCCCCTACCGGGGGGACGAGGAGGCGCTGGTGCAGCGGATGTGCGCCGACGCCGGCTTCACGCCGCGCATCGCGCACCGCGTCGACACACTGGATCTGTTCGAGGAGCTGGTCGCGGCAGGGCTGGGCATCGGCGTGGTCCCGCGCCTGGCTGCGGTGACCCGCCGCGGCGTGGCGCACGCGCCCCTGGGAGAGCTGGGCGGGGTCAGGGAGGTCTTCCTGGCCGGCCGCACCGGCGGGTGGGCGTGGCGGCCGATCCAGCTGGTGGCGCGGTACCTGCACGAGGCGGCCGGGGAGGTCCTGGACGACGTCCCGCCGCTGCCCGCCTGAGCCCGGGCGCTGCCCCGGGCGCCCCGGTCAGCCCGCGATGGCGAAGGGTCCCACGGACGGCACCGGGACCTTGCTGGCGGCCTCCCGGACGGCGGTGAGCAGGGGCTCGGGGGACGAGCCGGCCCGGGACAGGGCGACGATGTGCCGGCGCGCCGTCTCGCGCACGCCCCGCACGACGATCTGCGGCGCGTGCAGCCCCGTCCAGGCCAGCCGCGGCATCAGGGCGATGCCCAGGCCGGCCTGCACCAGGGAGAAGACGGCGCTGAAGTCGTCGACGGTGTGCACCACGCGCGGCTGGAAGCCCGCCTGGTTGGCCGCGCCGGACACGCACTCGTGCCAGGCCGTGCCGGGCGCGGACATGATCCAGTCCTGGTCGGACAGGTCCTCGGCCAGGTGGAGGCTGGTGCGGGCGGCCAGCGGATGCTGGTACGGCAGGATCGCGTCGAGCAGTTCCACCATGACGGGGTCGACCCGGAAGTCGGGGTCGCCCGAGGCGGGCAGGTGCCGGGTGGACATGGTCAGGGCCACGTCCAGTCGCCCGGAGCGCACCATCTCGGCGCTCTCCTCGGGCTCGGCCTGGACGACCTCGAAGGACCACTCCGGGTGGCTGGTGCGCAGGCGCGCGAGGGCCGGGGCCACGAGGTCGCTGATCCCCGTGGAGAAGGAGCCGACGCGGATGACGCCGCGGTCGCCCTGCGCGTACTCGGCGAGGTCGGCGGTGGCCCGCTCCATCTCCGCGAAGATGACGTGCGCGCGCCGGAGCAGCACCCGCGCGGCGCCGGTGAGCAGGAAGCGGCGGCCCTGGCGTTCGACGAGGGGGACCCCGGCCTCCTTGGCCAGGACGGCGAGCTGCTGGGAGACCGCCGACGGGGTGACGTTGAGCGCCTCCGCCGTCGCCGCCACCGTGCGGTGGTGTTCGAGTGCCTGGAGGAGCTGCAACCGCCGAACGTCGATCATGCGCTCCAACTTATGACAGTACGAACAGGTTTCCGTGTGGTTTCCGTCCTGTTGCCCCAGCTCGGAAGGTGATTCCGTGCACACTGCCGAAGCGTGGCCCAACACCGGGCGAACCCTGGGTTTACCAAGGAAAGAATCGAACTAATTCTTCTACTGCGATCTCGTGCATCTCTTTTTTTCGTGTCACGCCCGTTCGGGTCGACACCGACACGTACAGTCGGAACACAGCTCAACCACGGGTCCCCGCTCTGGGGACCCCGGGGGATCAGCACCCAATGCTGGTGGGAACGGGTGAGAAGAACATGCAAACTTCGCTGATGACCAAACCTCGTACGACCGACGTCGGTCTCCTCAGCTTCCGCTACCTGGGCGCGCACGAGGTGGAGGAGCTCGCGGACCTGTGGGGCGCCCTCCACCAGCAGCACACCCTGAGCGCCTCGCACCTGTCGGACATCATCAGCGCCACGAGCCTGGACGAGTCCTGGCGCCGCCGCCGCGCCCAGTACCTGGCCTGGCTGTCGGACCCCGACACCATGGCGATCCTCGCCGAGAGCGGCGAGGACCTGGCGGGGTACGCGATGGTCACCATCCGCGAGAGCGCGCAGGGCAGCTGGGACCGCGGGACGCGGGTCGCGGTCGTGCAGACGTTCGCGATCGACCCGGAGTACGACTCCAGCGGGGTCGGGTCGAAGCTGCTGGAGGAGGTGCGCCGCCAGCTCGCCTCCATGGGCATCCGCGACATCGAGTTCTCCGCGCTGGCCACCGCGTCCGAGGACATCAGCTTCCTGGAGCGGGAGGGCTTCCGCCCCTTCGTGACGACCATGGTCTGCCGCGTGGACGGCTTCGGCGCCCACGACTGAGCCCCCTCTCCCCCGACGCCCACCGCGGACGCGTCCGGGCCCGCCCCCGAGGCGCGGGCCCGGAC
>NZ_JBSHDN010000179.1:0-13038 GCF_053616335.1 Nocardiopsis sp. NPDC055824 | reverse complement strand
CGGTTCCACGGTCGGAACCGGCCGCCGGTCCGGGGCTGACCTCCGGCGCGCGCCCCGCCCCTCTGCTCCGCATGGCGCCCGGGGGCCGCCGACCGGTCCTCAGGAGGCCCTGATGTCCTTCACGACCCGGCCGCCCTGCACCACCATCACCACGCGCCCCGGGTCCCCGAGCAGGGCGACGTCGGCCAGCGGGTCGCCGTCGCACACGACCAGGTCGGCGAGCTTGCCCGCCTCCACGGTCCCCACCCGGTCCGCCGTACCGAGCAGTTCGGCGGCGTTGCGGGTGCCCGCCACGATCGCGTCCATGGGGCTCATCCCGACCGACACCAGGTGGCGCAGCTCGTTCAGGTTGCGCCCGTGCTCGGAGATGCCCGCGTCCGTGCCCATGGCGACCCTCACTCCCCGCCGCACGGCCTCGGCGATCCGCTCGAAGGTGCGCTCGGCGAGGGCGCGCTTGGTCTCCACCGCCTTCCTCGTCATCAGGTGGACGCGGTCCTCGAAGTCGAAGGTGGCCAGCGTCGGGACCAGGAAGGTCCCCCGCTCCAGCATCAGGTCGATGCCCTCGTCGTCCACCAGGTAGCCGTGCTCGATGCTGGCCGCCCCGCCCAGGACCGCGTTGCGGATGCCCGCGGCGCCCTGCGCGTGGGCGGCGACCGGCCGACCGCCGTGGCGGGAGGCCTCCTCCACGATGACCGCGATCTCCTCCGTCGTCAGCCCCTCGTCGTCGGGGGTGTCCGACGGGCTCGACACCCCGCCCGTGGCGCACACCTTGATGACGTCCGCGCCGTCGCGCATGAGGCGCCGCGCGGCCACCCGCGCCTCCTGGGGGGAGTCGACGATCTCGGTCACCGACAGCCCGTGCGCGTGGGGGTCGTGGCCCGAGGGGAGCGTGAAGTCGGCGTGGCCGCCCGTGTGGCTCATCAGCCGCAGCGCCACACGCATGCGCGGGCCGGGCACGAGCCCGCTCTCCTGCGCGGTGCGGAACCCGGCGTCGGCCCCGCCCAGGTCGCGCACGCCGGTCACGCCCGCCGCCAGGGTGACCCGCATGCGCTCGGCGGTCTCCAGCGCGTGCAGGCTCAGCGGGATGTCGGCGTGGTTGACCGCCAGCGCCCGGCCGTCGGCCACGCCGAGGTGCACATGGGTGTCGATGAACCCGGGCAGGACGGTGCGCCCGCCCAGGGACACGGTCTCCGTCGCCCCGTCGGCCTCCGGGGCCCCGGCCGCGGGGCCGGCGTAGGCGACCGTGCCGTCCTCGACCAGCACGGCGGAGTCGGCGACCGGGCCGGCCCCGGTCCCGTCGATCAGGGTCAGGTCTCGGTACAGGGTCCTGGTGCCGGTCATGACGACTCCTCACGTCGGTGCTGCGCGGCGGCGCCGCGCGGTGCGGTGGTGCGAGTGGTGCGGGTGGTGTAGGTGGTGCGAGTGGTGCGGACGGTGCGCGTCCCCGGCGGGGAGCGCCCGGGACGTGCGGGGCCGGGGCCCGCGGACGCGGGCCCCGGCCGGGCGGTCGGATCAGATGCGCACGTTCATCCCGGGGCCGACGGGGATGCCGCCGAAGTAGAACACGGCCAGCACGCCGATCCACAGGACGGTGAACACGACCGTGAAGGGCAGGCACCGGGCGATCACGGTGCCGATGCCCGCCCTGGGCTCGTAGGCGCGCAGGAACCCCAGCATGATCACCAGGTACGGGCTGAGCGGTGACAGGACGTTCGAGGTCGAGTCGCCGATGCGGAAGGCGGCCTGGATGAACCCGGGCTCGTAGCCGAGCAGCGCGAACATCGGCACGAAGACCGACGCGAGCAGCGCCCACATCGCCGACCCGGAGATGATGAACAGGTTCACCATGAACGCCAGGAGGATGAAGCACAGGATCGCGCCGAAGCCCGTGAACCCGGTCGCCTCCAGGCCCTCCGCCCCCTGGATGGCGATCCAGCTGGACATGTTGGTCCAGTTGAACAGCGCCAGGAACTGCGCCATCACGAAGGCCAGCACGATGAACGGCGACATCTCCTTGACCGTCTGGCCCATCACGAGGGCCAGGTCCGCCCCCTTGCGGATGCTCCCGGTCACGACGCCGTAGGTGACGCCGGGGAGGAGGAGCACCATGAAGACGATGAAGACCACGGAGCTGAGCAGCGGGGACTCCGGCAGGAAGGCGCCGTCCTCGTTGCGCATCGGCGCCCCCGGGGGCAGGCACAGGGCGAGGACCGCCGCGGCGGTCAGCAGCAGGGCCGCCCCGGCCCGGCGCAGGCCGCGCCGCTCGGTGTCGGTGAGGTTCGGGTCCATGACCTTGGCCTCGGACTCCTCGGTCCCCGCCTCGGCCCGGACCTTGTCGCGGGCGATCCCCCGGCGGACCAGGGACGGCTCCAGGACGCGGTCGATCATGAACCCCGCAGCGAAGCTGAGGATCAGCGCGATGGCGAGGGTGATGAAGTAGTTGGAGATCGGGCTGACGTAGGTGCCCAGGCCCAGCGGTTCGGCGGCGGCGTTGGTGACGCCCGAGAGCAGCGCGTCGGTGCTGGTGACGAAGGGGCTGCAGCTGAACGCGGCCGTGGCCGCCGCGTAGGCGCCGAGCAGGCCCGCCACCGGGTGCCGCCCGGCGGCCTTGAACACCATGGCGGCCAGCGGCGGGATGACCACCATGGCCGCGTCGCTCATGATGCTGCCGGAGACCGCGACGAACGAGGCCACGTAGGGCAGCAGCCAGCGGGGGGCGCCGCCGAAGGCGCGCCGCACCAGCGCGGTGAGCAGCCCGGTCCGCTCGGCCACGCCGACACCGAGCAGGACGGTCAGCACGACGCCGAGCGGCGGGAACGACACGAAGTTGGTGACCAGGGACGTGGTCAGCCAGGTGATGCCCTCGGCGGAGAAGAAGCTCCTGACGGGTTGGACGCCGTCCTCGCTCCCGGGCACCTCGACCGTGGCCCCGCTGAGCGACATGACCGTCGACAGGACCGCGATGATCGCGAAGAGGATCAGGAAGAGGACGAAGGGGTCGGGGATCTTGTTGCCGACGCGCTCGATGCCGTCGAGGGAGCGCGCGAGGAGGCCGGGGCGCGCCTGGGCGGTCCCACCGCCGGTCGCGCCCTTCTTCGGGCTCTGCGTGGTCATGGTCACCTCACGGGGGGATGGGGGGCGGGGGCTGGGGGGCTCAGGCGGTGGCCGGCGGCCGGCCGGGGGCGGTGGTGTCCTTGTGGACGACGCCGTCCTTGACGACCACCGTGATGTTGGCCGGGTCTCCCGGCAGCGTGATGTCCTCCAGGGGGTCGCCCGCGCAGACGACGATGTCCGCGCGCTTGCCGACCTGGAGGGTGCCGACCCGGTCGGCGACGCCGAGGAGCTCCGCGGCCTCGCGGGTCCCGGCGAGGATCGCGCCCATGGGGGTCATGCCGTGCTCGACGAGCAGGGCCAGCTCGTGGAGGTTGCGGCCGTGCGGAAAGATGCCGGAGTCTGTGCCCAGGGCGACGCGCACCCCGGCGGCCACGGCGGCGGAGATGTTCTCGCCGAGGTGCTCCTGGAGCCTGAGCTTCTTCTCCACCGCGTAGCCCGCCGACTTCGCGGGGTCGGGCGGCGTGGTGGCGGTGGCCAGGGTGGGGACGAGGAAGGCTCCGTCGCGGAGCATCGCCTCGATGCCCTCGGCGTCGATCTCGTAGCCGTGCTCGATGCTCGTGACACCGGCGGCGAGGGCGTTGCGGATGCTGCGGGCGCTCTGGGCGTGGGCTGCGACCGGGATCCCGTGCGCGGCGGCCTCGCGGACGACGACCGTCATCTCCTCGATGTTGAGCCCGTCGTGCCAAGGGGTGTCCTGGGGGCTCCACACGCCCCCGCCGGCCATGACCTTGACGACCCCGGCGCCCTTGCGCATGACCTCGCGTGTGCCGCGCAGGGCCTCGGCGGCGCCGTCGGTGTTGATGGACACCGCGCCGCCGGGGCCCAGGACGGTGCCGAAGTCGAACCCGCAGCAGGTGCGGAAGTCGCCGTGGCCGCCGGTGGGCCCGAGCGCGCGGTACGCGGTGGTGATGCGGGGGCCGGCGACGATGCCCTCCTCGACCGCGCGGACCACCGCGAGGTCGAGGCCCGCGAGGTCGCGGACGCTGGTCACGCCGGCGTCGAGGGTGGCGCGCAGCCGGGGGATGGCCGTGTAGTAGCCGTAGTGCGGCGGCTGGTGGAGGAACGCGGCGGGGTTCATGCCGTCGCCCCCCATGGTCATGTGCACGTGGGCGTCGACGAACCCGGGGAGGACGGTGCCGCCGCGGGCGTCGATCTCCCGGTGCGGCGCGGTGATCTCGGGCGCGTCGGCGGCGGGTCCCATCCAGTCGATGCGGCCGCCGCGGGCCACGACCACCCAGTCCTCGCGCGGTCCGGCGCCGGTCGCGTCCACGACCGTCCCGTTGCGAAAGACGACAGCGGTGTCCTCCGAAGCCATCGGCGCCACCTTCACCCTTCTCCTCGCCAGATCTCGGACATTGATTCCATAATGCGAAATCAACACTCCGGCCATGGTTAACATTCTGGAAATACGCAGCTCAGGGCCGTTTGACGGCTGTGCGAAAACCTACGCTCGGCCACCCCTAAGATGCCCAGATCGCCGGAAAAGAGTTTTTCGAGGTCGCTGATGCAGGAATCCACCACACCCAACGAGTTCGACCTGTCGCTGGTCAACGCCCTGCAGATGGCGCCCCGCGCCTCCTGGGCCGAGCTGTCGCCGATCCTGGAGGCGGACCCGACCACGCTCGCGCGCAGGTGGAGGCGGTTGGAGGAGGAGGGGCTGGCGAGGATCGCCGTCTTCCCGCGGCAGCGCGTGATGGCGCGGCGCAACCTGTCCTACGTCGAACTCAGCTGCCGCAACGGCACCGTCGAGCGGGTGGCCGCCGCCCTGGCGCAGGACCGGGACACCCTCAGCATCCAGTTCGTGGCCGGGTCGCACCAGCTGATGCTCACCGTGGTCCCCGGCGCGGGACTGGCCGACTACCTGCTCAACTGGGTCGGCGGGTTCCCCGACGTGGTGTCCTACCGGGTGCACGTCGTGACGGAGGTGCCCCGGGAGGCCTACCTGTGGCAGGTCCGCGCCCTGTCCCCGCACCAGCGGCGCCGGCTGCGGGCCCTCTCCCCCGTGCGGGGACCCCGGCCGGGCGACGAGCGCGTCACACCCCTCGACCAGCGGATCATCGACCTCCTGTGCGTCGACGCGCGCCTCGGGTACCAGCACATCGCCGAACGCCTCGACATCGCGCCCACGACCGCCGCGCGGCGCGTCAACCGGCTCCTGCGCCAGGCGCTCGTCGGGCTGCGCTGCGACATCTCCCGCGCCCGCATGGGCTGGCACGCGGCCGCCACCCTCTGGGGAACCGTCGACCCCCGCGTCCTGGAGGGCGCCAGCGACCTGGGCGAGCGCATCCCCGAAGTACGCCTGTGCACCACCATCGCCGGGCCCGAGAACACCCTCTTCATCCTGTGGCTGCGCAACGCCCCCGACCTGACCCGGGTGGAGCGCCAGCTCCTGGAGGAGCTGCCCGGCCTGCGCATCGCGGACCGGCGGATGACCCTGCGCACCTTCAAGTTCATGGGCGGGGTGATGGACGCCGAGCAGCGCTTCACCCGATCGGTCCCCGTCCAGCTGCTCCCGGCCGGGACCCCCTGACGGCGGCGCGCCCGGTCAGTCCCCGGCGGCCCCGCCCGGCAGCGCGCCCAGCTCCACCAGCAGCTCCCGGGCCAGGGGCTCCCGCAGCTCCGCGTTCGCGTCGTCGTCCATCTCGATGCGCAGGGCGAACGTGTACAGGTCCTCCCCGCGCTCCACCCAGCCGACCCACCAGCCGGGGGCCGGATCGACGTCCACCGCCCAACCGCTCTTGGCGAAGAGCGCGTGGCCGTCACCCTCCTCCACCAGGGCGATCTCGCGCAGCGCCTCCTGGTGGGCCGCGTCCACCGGCAGCTCCGAACGGGCCAGCGAGGCCAGGAACTCGGTCTGCTCCACGGCGGAGACCTCCAGCGGACCGTCCAGCCAGAACCGGTCCTCCACGTCCTCGCCGCCGATGTCCCGGTTCCCGTAGTCGAAGCGGTCCACCCAGGCCGCCATCCGCTCGTGCCCCACCCTGCGGGCCAGCTCCTGGTAGACGGGGAAGTTCGAGGCGGGGAACGCCTCCCTCAGGGACATGTCCTGTTCCCATGCCTCGACGGGCTGCGGCCCGCCGCCGTGGGGCAGCACCTCGTCCAGTCCCGACACCGCGCCCGTCTCCAGGCCGATCAGGGTGTTGGCCAGCTTGAACGTGGACGCGGGCACCGCGCGCTCGTAGGCCGCCTCCGCCCCGACGAGGGTCGACTCCCTGGCACGGGTGTCGTGGAGCACGAACGTGCCCTCCACGCCGGCCTCGGCGAACACCGACTCCAGGTCCTGGCGCTCCACCGCGGCGACGTCGCCCCGCCGCTCGTGCGCGCTCGCCTCCAGCCGCCCCTCGGACGGCGCCTCCGGCCCGCCACCGCCGCCCTGCGCGCACCCGCTGCCCGCGGTCAGCCCGAGGACGCACGCCGCGGCCAGCACCGCCGTGCCGTGCACGGCCGCCGGCCGCCCCCCTCGGCGCGCCGCCCGCGCCCGTCCGCCCGTCTCCCGGTTCCCGTCGGCTCGCACCCGTCATCCCTCCCACGCAGGAAGTCCGTCCCCGGCTCACGCTAACCCCCGGAGCCCCCCTCCGCGACGGGTTCGGCCCGACTCCCGCGGCCGGGCAGCAGCTCCCCCCGGGGCCGTGCCGCGCCCCGCCCCCGGCTCCCGCCCCGGCCCGGGCACCTTTGGGGGCCGTGTGCGCCCGCTGCTAGGCTGAACGTGTTGCTGACCCCGTACGGGAGAGTGCCCGCGTAGCCATCTCGGGCCGCCGAAGGAGCAATCCCTCCCCACGACAACCTCTCAGGCACAGCGGACCGTACGGGCGAGACCACTCTGGAAAGCAGGGACCAGCGTCCCTCGCCGAAGGTGCAAGCCACGCCGAGCGCGCGGCGAAGCTCTCAGGCACAGATGACAGAGGGGGAGGATGGCAACGCCTCTGCACGACACGACGCCCATCCTCTCGGGAGTGCCCATGTCCGATCCCGCATCAGCGCCGCGCGCCACCGCGCTCCGCGAGGTCCACGAGAAGGCCGGCGCCACGCTGGTCGACTTCGCCGGATGGCTCATGCCGCTGCGCTACGGCAGCGAGACCGCCGAGCACAAGGCGGTCCGCGAGGCCGCCGGGCTCTTCGACCTCTCCCACATGGGCGAGATCCGCCTCACCGGCCCGCAGGCCGCCGAAGCCCTCGACTTCGCCCTGGTCGGCCACCTGTCCCAGGTCAAGGTCGGCCGTGCCCGCTACACCATGATCACCGACGCCGGGGGCGGCGTCCTGGACGACCTCATCGTCTACCGGCTGGGCGAGGGGGAGTACCTCGTCGTGGCCAACGCCGCCAACGTGCCCGTGGTCGCCGCCGCGCTGGCCGAACGCGCCGAGGGCTTCGACGTCGAGGTGGCGGACGAGTCCGCCGACCACGCCCTGATCGCGATCCAGGGGCCGCGCGCGGTCGAGATCCTCGCGCCGCTCACCGACGCGGACCTGGACGGCATCCGCTACTACGCGGGGTACGAGCACACCGTCGCCGGCCAACCCGTCCTGCTCGCACGCACCGGGTACACCGGCGAGGACGGCTTCGAGATCTTCGTCCGGCCCGCCGCGAAGGCCCCCCTGGTCTGGGAAGCCCTGATGGCCGAGGGGGAACGGCACGGGCTCGTCCCGGCCGGGCTGTCGGCCCGCGACACCCTCCGCATGGAGGCCGGGATGCCGCTGTACGGGCAGGAGCTCACCGCGGAGCTCACCCCCTTCGACGCCGGACTGGGCCGCGTGGTCAAGTTCGAGAAGGAGGGCGACTTCGTGGGCCGCGGTGCCCTGGAGGAGGCCTCCCGCACCGCCCGCCCCCGCCGCCTCATCGGCCTCGTCGCGCGCGGGCGCCGCCCGCTGCGCAAGGGCCAGGACGTCCTCCGCGACGGCGAGACCGTCGGAACCCTCACCAGCGGCGCGCCCTCCCCCACCCTGGGCCGCCCCATCGCCATGGCCTACGTGGACGGCGACCTCGACACCTCGACCGGCGCGTTCACCGTGGACGTGCGCGGAAGGGGCGAGGACGTCGACGTGGTCGAGCTGCCGTTCTACAAGCGGCAGCCGTAGCAGCAGGGGCCTTCACACCCCGAAGGCCCGCGCGCCCCGCGCGGCCGGATCCCCTGACCGGGGACCGGCACGCACGTGGCGCGACCGGGCGTAGGCCGGGCCGGGCAGCACAGGTGCACGGCAGGAAAATGGAACACCTCCAAGGAGAGTTGAAGTGAGCGTTCCCACGGAGCTGGGTTACACGGCCAAACACGAGTGGGTCGCGGTCGAGAACGGGATCGCCACCGTCGGGATCACCTCGTTCGCCGCCGAGTCCCTGGGCGACATCGTCTTCGTCGAGCTGCCCGAGGTCGGCAGCGAGGTGACCGCCGGTGAGCCGAGCGGCGAGGTGGAGTCCACCAAGTCCGTCAGCGACATCTACTCGCCGGTCAGCGGCGAGGTCGTCGAGGTCAACGAGTCCCTCGAGGACGCGCCCGAGACGATCAACACCGCCCCCTTCGAGGGCGGCTGGCTGTTCAGGGCCCGGCTCGCCGAGGAGCCCTCCGGGCTGCTCTCCGCCGAGGAGTACACGAAGCTGACCGAAGGCGAGGAGTAGGCCCCCGATGGCTACTGACAACACGCTCAACCAGACACTGGGCGAACTGGACCCCGAGGTGTCGGCCGCGGTCGACGCGGAGCTGGCCCGCCAGCGCGACACCCTGGAGATGATCGCCTCGGAGAACTTCGCCCCCCAGGCGGTGATCGAGGCGCAGGGCACCGTCCTGACCAACAAGTACGCGGAGGGCTACCCCGGCCGCCGCTACTACGGCGGGTGCGAGCACGTCGACGTCGTCGAGCAGCTCGCGATCGACCGCGCCAAGGCGCTGTTCGGCGCCGAGCACGCGAACGTGCAGCCGCACTCGGGCGCGCAGGCCAACACGGCCGTGTACTTCGCACTGCTCAAGCCGGGCGACACCATCCTGGGCCTGGACCTGGCCCACGGCGGCCACCTCACCCACGGCATGCGGATCAACTACTCCGGCAAGATCCTCAACGCGGTCGCCTACCACGTGCGCGACGAGGACGGCACCGTCGACTACGACGAGGTCCAGGCGCTCGCCAAGGAGCACCAGCCGAAGATGATCGTCGCCGGCTGGTCGGCGTACCCGCGCCAGCTGGACTTCGCCCGCTTCCGGGAGATCGCGGACTCCGTCGGCGCCCTGCTGATGGTGGACATGGCGCACTTCGCCGGCCTGGTCGCCGCCGGGCTGCACCCCAACCCGGTGCCGTTCGCCGACGTGGTCACCACCACCACGCACAAGACGCTGGGCGGGCCGCGCGGCGGCATGATCCTCGCGAAGTCGGAGTACGGCAAGAAGATCAACTCCGCGGTGTTCCCCGGCATGCAGGGCGGCCCGCTGGAGCACGTGATCGCCGCCAAGGCGGTCTCGTTCAAGGTCGCCGCGGGCGAGGAGTTCGCCGAGCGCCAGCGCCGCACCGTCAGCGGTGCGCGCCTGCTCGCCGAGCGCCTCACCCGGCCGGACATGGCCGAGGCCGGCGTCAAGGTCGCCTCCGGGGGCACGGACGTGCACCTGGTCCTGGTCGACCTGGTGGACTCCCGGCTCAACGGCCAGGAGGCCGAGGACCGCCTGCACGGCATCGGGATCACGGTCAACCGCAACGCGGTGCCCAACGACCCGCGTCCGCCGATGGTCACCTCCGGTCTGCGGATCGGCACTCCGGCCCTGGCCACCCGCGGGTTCGGCGACGAGGACTTCGCCGAGGTCGCCGACGTCATCGCCGAGGCGCTCAAGCCGGAGTTCGACGCCGACGCCCTGAGCGGCAGGGTCCGTGCCCTGACCGCCAAGTACCCGCTCTACCCCAACCTGTAGGGCGCCCGCCGTGCGGGGCCCCGGGCCCCGCACGGCACCCCTGCTCCCCGGGCCCTGTACTCAACGAGGAGGACAGCCATGGCCATCAGCGCGTTCGACCTGTTCAAGATCGGCATCGGGCCGTCCAGCTCGCACACGGTCGGCCCGATGAAGGCGGCCCGCACGTTCGCCACCGGGCTGCGCGAGGCGGGCACGGCCGACCGGACCGCCCGTGTCCGGGCCGAGCTGTACGGATCCCTGGCGCTCACCGGCAAGGGGCACGGCAGCGACACCGCCGTGGTGCTGGGGCTGATGGGCCACACCCCCGAGCACGTGGACGTGGACGGGGTTTCCGAGCTCGTCGAGGGGGTCCGGGACGACCGGGGCCTGTACCTGGGCGGCCCGGACGGGCCGCGGGTGGCCTTCGACCCGGCCGTGGACATCGACTTCCGCCGCCGGGAGAGCCTGCCCGACCATCCGAACGGGATGCGGTTCGCGGCCCTGGACGCCGACGGGGGCGAACTGGCCTCCAAGGTGTACTACTCGGTGGGCGGCGGCTTCGTCGTGGACGAGCGCGCCGCCGGAGCCGACCGGATCACACCCGACGCCACCGTCGTCCCGCACCCGTTCGACAGCGCCGAGGAGCTGCTGGCGATCTGCGCGGAGACGGGGAAGTCGATCAGCGCGGTGATGCTCGACAACGAGCAGGCGTTCGGACGCACCCCCGATCAGATCCGCGAGGAGCTCCTGGTCATCTGGACCGCGATGCGCCAGTGCGTGCGCCGGGGCGTGATGACCGAGGGCAGCCTCCCCGGCGGCCTGAAGGTGCCGCGCCGGGCGCACCGCCTGTACCGGCAGCTGGGCGGGAACTGCGACGAGGCGGGCCTGCTGGCGCCGACCGGGGTGGACCCCGACCCGATGCGCGGCAGCGACTGGATCACCCTGTACGCCCTGGCCGTCAACGAGGAGAACGCGGCGGGCGGCCGTGTGGTGACCGCGCCGACCAACGGCGCCGCGGGCATCGTCCCGGCCGTGCTGCACTACTACCTGCACTTCAGCCCGGGGGCCGGCGACGAGGGCGTGGTGCGCTTCCTGCTCACGGCCGCCGCGATCGGCATCCTGTTCAAGCAGAACGCGTCGATCTCGGGCGCGGAGGTCGGCTGCCAGGGCGAGGTGGGATCGGCCTCCTCGATGGCCGCCGCCGGTCTGGCGGAGGTCCTGGGCGGCACCCCGGCCCAGGTGGAGAACGCCGCCGAGATCGCCATGGAGCACAACCTGGGGCTGACCTGCGACCCGATCGGCGGCCTCGTGCAGGTGCCGTGCATCGAGCGCAACGCCCTCGCCTCCGTGAAGGCGATCAGCGCGACCCGCATGGCGCTGCGCGGCGACGGCAGCCACTTCGTGTCGCTGGACAAGGTCATCCGCACCATGCGCGACACCGGCCGCGACATGATGGACAAGTACAAGGAGACCTCGCGCGGCGGCCTCGCCGTCAACGTCATCGAGTGCTGATCGGGGCAGCCATCCGTCGCACCGGCCCCTGCCCGAGGGGCCCTTGGCGGCCGCCCTCCCACACGTTGTCAACAGCATGAAGGTGGGCTTCTTGCGGCAACTCGCAGACAACGGCGCTCGGACAGATCCTGTCCCCTGAAACCCGGTGACCAGGCAAGGAGCGGCTGAGCGGATGCAGATCCGGCCCATTGATGCGGTGTTGACAAAAATCGCGCACCGCAGTGCGCTCGGCTCTTTCAGGCGCGCATGTACCGTGGACACCAGTCGGACAGCGTGATGCCGCGTGAACCAGAGGGGCTGCGCGCACTGCGGCACCCCCGGACACAGCTGTGCCCCGGGTGGCGTGCTGAGCAGAGGCGGCCCGGGGCTTACGTCCTCGACGATACCACGCAGGACCCGGAACAGACAGCCTCCCCCAGGCCGAGACGGAAGAAGGCCCTGTTGAGCGACGACATGCCGGAGTGGATGTACACCGTCTACTCACGTCCGCGCCTGGCCCCCTACATCACCGCTTGCGACGGAGACTCCACCAGGGCGGCCCATCTGTACCACTGGAACGTCGCCGTCTCCGCCGCCTTCTACCGTCCCCTGCACGTCCTCGAACTGGCACTGCGCAACTCCATGCACGACCGGTTGTGCGACCGCTTCGGGCGGGCGGACTGGTGGCACGCGGCTCCGCTCCACCGCAAGGGCGTGCAGCTCGTCGCCCAGGCGAGGGACACCTGCCTCCGGCGGGGATCCCCCGCGAGCCCGGACGACATCGTCACCGAGCTGTCCTTCGGATTCTGGTCCTTCCTGCTGGTCTCCCGGTACGACCGCAGCCTCTGGCGCACGGCCCTGCACAGCGCCTTCCCCTTCTACGGCGGCCCCCGCGAGGACCTGCGCAGGCAGGTGGACTACCTGCGCACCTTCCGCAACCGGATCATGCACCACGAGCCCATCCACCACCGTCACCTGGAGGCGGACCACAGCACGATCTACCGCGTCCTGTCCTGGATCAACCCGGAGGCGGCCGGCGGAATCAGGCACATGGACCAGGTCCCCGAGGTACTCCTGGTCAAGGAGCAGGAGTGGCGGGGCGTCCTTCCCCCGAGCAACTGAGGAGAGCCACCGTGGACGAGAGCGGGCCGACACTCGTGTCACGCGCGCAGCTCGCCAGGCACGCCGGCGTCAGCCCCGCCGCGGTGACCAACTGGGTCGAGCGCGGTCCTGACCTCCCCGAACCGGCGGATTTCAGCGAGCGATCGGCGCTTCCCTCCACTCCTTGGACGACAAGGCCCGCCTGCACGCCGAGATAAGCAGGACGACGAGCGAACTACATGACGCTCTGGCCCCCATGCTGTTCTCCGGACAGGTACCTGTTTCGGCGATCGACACGTGATACACGCCAGCCCCTGGTAGGAGGGGAGCCCGTCAAGCGCGCAGGGCAGCACGCAGCCGCTTCGTGTCGCCGGACAAGGTCATCCGCACCATGCGCGACACCGGCCGCGACATGATGGACAAGTACAAGGAGACCTCGCGCGGCGGCCTCGCCGTCAACGTCATCG
>NZ_JBSHDN010000178.1:0-13099 GCF_053616335.1 Nocardiopsis sp. NPDC055824 | reverse complement strand
GGGACCGGGTGGTCCGGCCCCGCACCGGCGCTCATCCCCGCTCGCCGTCCCCGGGGCCCTCGGCCGCCTCCACCGTCTCCGCGACCTCCACGGCCACGGCCTCGACCTTCGCCTCGACCTCTTCGCCGGCGGGGGAGGAGGCGTCCACCACCGCCAGGGGCAGCGTCGTGCCGAACCGCAGCTCGGCGAACGACCCGGCGGGGACGGCCGGGGACCGCGGGAGGACCGGCCGGACCCGGCGGTAGCCGGCGCCCTGTTCCGGCCGGGGGTCATCGTCGCCCTTGTTCGGCCACATCGACATCGCCCGCTCCGCCTGCGCGGTGATCGTCAGGGACGGGTTCACGCCCAGGTTCGCGCTGACCGCCGAGCCGTCCACCACGTGGATGTCCGGGTGCCCGTACAGCCGGTGGTAGGGGTCGATCACGCCGCTCTCCGGGCTGTCCCCGATCGGGCAGCCGCCCAGGAAGTGCGCGGTCATCGGGATGTCGAACACGTCGCCCCAGGTGCCGCCGGGGAAACCGTCGATGCGCTTCGCGAGCCGGGTCGCCGCCTCCTGGCCCTTGGGGATCCACGTCGGGTTGGGTTCGCCGTGCCCCTGCCGGGAGGTGAGCTTCTTCCGGCCGCCGAACACCCCCCTGCGGACCGAGGTGGTCAGCGAGTTGTCCAGCGACTGCATCACCAGGCCGATGATGACCCGCTCCGACCAGCGGCGGTTGGAGAAGCTGCGGACGAACACGTACGGGTGGCGCGCCGCCAGCCCCATGAACCGCAGCCAGCGCGGGATCCTCCCGCCGCCGGGCACCTGCATGGCGGTGAGCAGCCCCATCGCGTTGGAGCCCTTGCCGTAGCGGACCGGTTCGATGTGCGTGTTCTCGTCGGGGTGGATGGAGGACGTGATGGCCACGCCGTGCGTCAGGTCCTCCGGCGGCGGCACCTGCTTGCTCATGGCGCCCACGAGCGCCTCGGAGTTGGTACGGGTGAGCGTGCCGAGCCTGGCGGACAGGCGGGGCAGGAGCCCCGAGTCGCGCATCCGGTGCAGGAGGGTCTGGGTGTTGTAGGTGCCCGCGGCCACCACGACGCCGCGCGCGGTGAACGTGCGGGCGTTCTCCCGCCGCCGGGGAGCGTCGGTCCGGACGGTGTCGAGGGCGAGGCCGCCGCCGGGCAGTTCGCGGACGCGCTCGACGCTGGTCAGGGGGTGGATGTCGGCGCCACCGCGCTCCGCGAAGTACAGGTAGTTCTCGGTCAGTGTGTTCTTGGCCCCGTGGCGGCAGCCGGTCATGCACTCGCCGCACTCGGTGCAGGCCCGGCGCTCGGGCCCCGCGCCGCCGAAGTAGGGGTCGCCCACGGACTCCCCGGGGGCCGCCTTGGCGCCGTCGCCGTCCTCCCCGTCGCCGAAGCACACGCCCACGGGGGTGAGGCGGAAGGTGTGGCCGACGCCCATGTCCTCCGCGACCGCCTTCAGGTGCACGTCGGAGGGGGTGACGGTGGGGTTGGTGCGCACGCCGAGCATCCGGCGGGCCTGGTCGTAGAACGGGGCAAGCTCCGTCTTCCAGTCGGTGATGTGCCCCCACTGGGGGTCCTCGAAGAACGGGTCCATGGGGTGGTAGAGGGTGTTGGCGTAGTTGAGGGAGCCGCCGCCCACCCCGGCCCCGGCGAGGATCATCACGTCGCGCAGCAGGTGGATGCGCTGGATGCCGTACAGGCCGGCCTGCGGGGCCCACAGGAAGTTCTTCAGGTCCCAGGACGAGGACGGGAGCGTCTCGGGCGTGAAGCGTCGGCCCGCTTCGAGGACACCGACGCGGTAACCCTTCTCGGTGAGGCGGAGGGCGCTGACGGAGCCGCCGAATCCCGACCCCACGACGATGACGTCGTAGTCGAAGCGGGGGTCCTCCTCGGTGGCGGCGGCGGATGGTTCTGCTCTGCGCTCTGGGGGCACGGCTGATCTCTCTCCGGGTCAGTCACGGGCCTCGTAGTGCGCCGGATACGAGTCCGCAACATTGAATGTGTCATCTAGAAATGTGACATTCGATATTGTAATGTTCGTCACTACCGCCGAGTAGGGTGTGTTCCATGTAACACGCGTGGCGTGCTCCGGCGCAAGTTTCGCTCCCCTCGCCGCCCCCGGCGGCGGAACACTGGAGGTACTCATGCCCAAGGCTTCCGACGAGGCGCCTGAGGCGTCTCGGGACGCGCCTGAGCAGCACGAAGCCGGCGGAGGCACCCTGTGGCGCAGGTTCGCGCTCGTCGTGGTCCCCGGCCTCGCCGCCGCCGCGGTCCTGGGCGGCATGACCACCCAGGGCCTCCTCGCCGCGTCCTTCGCGGTCTCCGGTGACAGCTTCAAGATGTCCGCCGACCAGCTCGCCGGACACGGGTTCACCCAGTTCGGCGACGTCGCCACCTCGGTGGACGGCTCCACCCGGCCGGTCGGGCTCTCCTCGGTCAACACGGCCGAGCTGACGAACCTGTGCATGTCCTCCCTCTGGGACCTGCCCATCGGCGAGGCCACCCTCGTCATCAACGCGGGCGAGACCACGCCCGTCGAGGGCACCAACCTCGTCATCGACATCGAGCAGCTCCAGGGCAACGCCGAGTTCGGCGCCATCGAGATCGGCCGCGACGCCAGCACGCTGGACAGGGCCGACAACGGCCAGGGTCCCGCGGGCGGCTTCGGCCTCCAGGCCGACACCATCACCGTCTCCGACATGGAGATGACCACGTGGGCCGTCACCTCCGGCTCGCTGCGCCTGTCCGGCCTGAGCCTGGCGATCAGGCCCGGCGCCCACGAGTGCTTCTGATGCCATGACCCACGCACTCACCCTCCTCCGGACGGGACGGGGACGCTTCCGGGACTGGCGGCGCAGCCGCCCGTTCTGGGGCGGTGTCCTCCTCGTCGCCGCCGGGGTCGAGCTGCTGCTGGCGCCGGCCGCGCAGAGCCTGATCCTCCCGATCGACCTGATCGTCTACGCGGGTATAGCCGGGGTGTCCGGCGCCCTCATCGCGGCGCTGCTGATCACCCTGGGCGCGCTGAGCTGGCTCCAGCCCGCCCAGCACGTCTTCTTCGGCCTGGTCGGGCTCGCCCTCGCCCTCGTCTCCTTCGTGACCTCCAACTTCGGAGGGTTCGTCATCGGGATGCTGCTCGGCATCGTCGGCGGTTCCCTCGTGTTCGCGTGGGCCCCCGGTGTTCGCCGCCGTTCCCGCGGGCGCCGCCGGGCCGCGACGGCCGGGGCCTCCGGTCCCGTGCCTGAGGAGGCCGACGCCTCCGGCCCCGGGCCGGCGGAGGGAGTCCCGGGCGCCGGTCCCTCCGAGGAGGACGACGGCGCCGGTGGCGGCGTCCCGCACTCCGCGGACGCGACCGCGGGGGGTGGCGGCGCCTCCCGGGGCACGGCCGGGGCCCCGGGGGAGGGCGGAGTCGCCGACCCGCGCCCGAGGACCGGGCCGCTCGCCGCCCTGGCGCTGCCGCTGGCCGTGGCGGTGGTGCTGGCCGGAGCCCCCGCTCCCACCCTGGGCTGGCCCTGGGACTGGTTCGCCCCGCCGGGCGGCGGGGAGGAGCAGCCCGAGGACGCCCCCTCGGAAGACCCCTCGGAGGAGCCCTCCGCCGGACCGACCGGCGAACCCCCGGAACCGGGCGGGAACCCCGGCGAGGACGGGGAGCCGCAGGAGCCGGGGGAGGACGAGGAGCCCGAGGAGGAACCGGAGGAGGAGACCGGCGCCGACCCGGCGGCCTGCGAACTGCTCTCCGGCGAGTCCGCGCTGGCGGGGTCGGAGGAGGAGTTCCTGGAGGCCGTGGAGGCCTGCCGGGCGGCACGGGACGAGGGCGAACTCCCCGAGGTCCCCGTCGACGAGGACCACGACTGCTTCCAGGGCTCGGTCCGCACGTCCGGCCTGACCGCCGACACGCTCACCATGAGGGGGGCGCGCTACGACGGCGTCGTCGAGTGCCCCACCGCCGACGGTCCGCGGCGCTACATCATGCTCAGCATGCGCCAGGCCGACGTGGACAACGGCGAGCTGTGGTTCGAGGACGGGGGGACCCGCATGAGCCTGGGCCTGCCCACCATGAACCTGACCGGTGACGTGCGCCTGCACATCACACGCATGCACGTGCGGCTCCTGGGGATCCCGCTGACCTTCACACCGGACTTTCCGCCCCCGCTGCTGCTGCCGTTCATGATCGTCACCGACGTGGAGGTGGACAACCCCATGGCCGGCACCGACAGCATGACCATCCCGAACCTCAACGGGCAGTACGGCGGAGGCGGCTGACACGGACCGGTCCCGGCTCCGGGGCGCGGTCGGCGGGGGCGGCTTGTGGAGCGGCGCCCCGCCGTTCTCCCCGGGCGGGCCCCGTGCCGCCCGGCCGGGGCGGCCCCGCGCCCGCCCCGGCGGGCACGGGCGCGGGGCGCCGAGGAGGCGAAGCGGTCCGAAGCGCTCACGTCCGGTCGGCAGCGCACGGGTGCGGGGCGCCGCCGACGGCGACGCCCCGCTGGTACCGCGGACTACCAGTTGTCGGTGATCAGGCGGCTGGCCCGGCCCACGTGGGAGACGTACAGCGCGTCGCGGGCCCGTGTGGAGGCCACGAACAGCAGCGTCCGCTCCTGCTGGAACGCCTGCTCCAGCGCTACCTGGTCGCCGTCGGCCGCCTCGATCGCGGCCTTGGGCGGCAGCAGGTGGTCGCTGACCCCGACCAGGGCCACACAGCGGAACTCCTGGCCCTTGAGCCGGTGCATCGTCCCCACGCGCACCGCCGCGGCGTCGCCGCCGTCCTCCAGCGGCGCGGTCGGGATCCCCCTGGCCTCCAGCTCCTTGGCGATGCCGCGCACCACCCAGTGGTTGCGCCCCGCCACCGCGATCTCGGCCGGCTCGACGCCGGCCTCCAGCCACGCCCGCACCCGGTCGCCCAGGGCGGCGAGCTCCTCGGCGCGGTCGTCGCAGCCGCGCACCACCGGCGCGGGCCCGCGCAGCAGGGACCGGTACCCGGCCAGGGTGTCGGCGTTGTCGTCCATGCCCAGCGCCGCACGGCGGCCCAGGATCGGCATGCTCCAGTCCAGGATCTCCTGGGTGATGCGGTAGCTCGTCCGGAGCCGGTGGCCGCGCCCGCGCACGTTGATGCCGAGCGAGGCCAGCGACACCCGGTTGTCGGACACCCGCTGGTGCGGGTCGCCGACGACGAACAGGTCGTCCGGGCCCTCCGGGACCGCCGCGCGCAGCATCCGCCACTGGCTCGGGTGCAGGTCCTGGGCCTCGTCCACCACCACGTGCCGGAACAGCGGCGCCCCGCGGCCCAGGACGCGGGCGGCCTCGGCCGCGAGCTGCGGGTAGGACCACAGCCCCTCCACCCGCATGGCGCCGACGTAGCGCCGCACGGTCTCCCACACCTGGCGGCGGTGCTCCGGGGCCAGGTGCTGCACCCGGCCGCTGCGCTCGCAGCGGATGTACTGCGGCAGCAGCTCCAGCCCCTTGGCGAGGATGACCTGCTCCCACTCGTCCACCAGGAAGCGGCCGGAGAAGGGCAGGCCGTCGGCCAGCGCCACCGCACGCCACCGCTGGGCCAGTTCGTCCCTGCCGACCATGCGCGGCGCGACGCTGCTGTGCGACTGCACGACCGACCGGGCGAGGCTGTCGATGGTCGCCACCCGCACCCGCGCGCGCACGCCGGGGTCGGGCAGCAGCTGGTCGAGGCGTTCGGAGAGGGACAGGGCCAGGGCCCGGTTGTAGGTGGTCAGGAGCACCGCCTCGCGGGGGTCCCCGGGACGGGCGGCGGCGTCGTGCTCGGCCAGGTGGGCGGCGCGGTGCAGGGCGATCACGGTCTTGCCCGTCCCCGGGCCCCCGGTGATCTGCGCCGACCCCTTGAAGCGGGCCTCGGTGATCCGGTGCTGGTCGGGGTGGAGGGTGATCTGCCACTGGTCGAACGGCGCGGCGAGGGCGTCGGCGAGTTCGGGCGGGCCGGTGGGTGTGGGGTCGACGGCTCCGGCCCCGGGGGACTCCAGGACCTCGGGGCGCAGGCCGCGGGCGAAGCGGAGCGCCTCGTCGCGCGGGCGCACGGTGATGAGCCGGTAGTGCGTACCGTCCGTGGGGCGGTCCTCTCCGGGCTCGCCGCGTCCCTCCCCGTCGGGGTCGGGAACGACGACGCCGGTCCAGTCGGGGGCGATGCTGACGACCCGCACGCGCGGGTCGGCGGCGCCGGCGACGGCCTCCAGGTCGGGGTCGTCCCCGGCCTGGCAGGCGCGCATCACGGCCAGGGTGTCGAGCTGGACGTCGGGCGTGAGGCGGGTGAAGTCGCTGAGAAACGTCGGGGCGATCGCAAGGGCGGACACGTCGTGGATTCCTCCGGTCTTCGACCAAGTGGTGTCTGCGGTGCTGAGGAGGTCGGAGCGGATGGTGTCGCGCGAGGGGAAGCCGGTCGGGCGACCGTCGCGTTCACCTGAAACATGCTCGGTGGCGAATTTGGGCAAACGCCGCCCCGGGGGCGATTCCCGCCGGGTTGCGAGGGGTTTTCGGGGTTCATATAACCCCTGTTCAGAGGGTGTTTTGCGCAAGCGCGTTCGAGGTGCTGGGCGGGTTTTTCCGCGGGGCCGCGGTGCGGGCTCCGCGACCTGCGGTTCTGTGCGAAGGGCTGGTGTCCGTAATGGGGGTTATGTACCTGACCGAAATTGAGTAACAGAGGGCGAGACTGCCAGCTCGGAGTGGGATCCGTGGGGACAGTGAGGAAGAACTGTCGTCAGGGAAGGGTACGACCGAAACCCGGCGGGAGAGGGGGAACGTGTGACCGTCGCGGAACCGGGTCCGTCGCCGCGGGAGGGGTACACGTTGTGGCCGGTTTCGGACACGCTCTGTGCAGACGGCGCCCCCGCGCGAGATCGTAGAGCGCACGGGGGGCGGAAACCACGTGTGGTTCAGGACTCTGCCGGGGTCCGTCCTACCCCGGCAGAGTCCTCAACCGCTCTGGCTCCCGGACCGCTCTAGAGAAGCGGTACCCAGTCCCCACCCTCTCCAAAGCGGGTGGCGCGGCCAACCTTCGCCGACCCGAGGGCCCCGGCGCCGCTCGACTCCGTGACCGTCACACCCCATGCTCTACCTTGGTGGTGACAAAAGAGCGGAAAGGACCGGGACGAGCACAGTGGCCCCCAACGACATGAGCCGGATGCGCATATCCGACGCTGAGCGCGACCAGGTCTCCGAGGTCCTGCGCGAAGCCGCCGCCGAGGGCCGGATCACCCTCGACGAGCTGGACGAACGGCTCAACGCCACCTACGCGGCCAAGACCTACGCCGACCTCGAACCGCTCACCTCCGACCTGCCCGCCCCCGGCGGTGCGGCGTCCCCGCTGCCCTCGGTCCCCGGCACGGTCCCGGGGGTGGTCGCCCGGCCCCAGGGCGACCCCATGGTCCTCAAGGGCGGAGGGAGCTCCATCGTCCGCAAGGGCGCATGGGAGGTCCCCCACCGGGTCGAGGCGCACAACAAGTACGGCTCCACCCGGCTCGACTTCCGCGAGGCCGTCCTCACGAGCCCCGTCACCGAGGTCCACGTCGACGCCTCCTGGGGCAGCGCCGACCTGATCCTCCCCGAGGGCGCCACCGCCTCGGTCGACTGCGACGCCTCCTGGTTCGGCTCACAGCGCTCCGACGTCGACTCCATGCGCAAGCAGGGCGCACCGCACTTCGTCGTCACCGGCTCGTGCCAGGGCGGGGGCCTGCGCGTCCGCTACAAGCGCCCCTTCTCCTGGGGCGGCCGCGGGGCCTGACCCGGCGCCCGCACGGGCGGGGCGCCGCTCCCGCCCCGCCGCCCCGCCCGGCGGCCCCGTACGGCCCGTCCCCGCGGCTTCCCGGGCCCCGTCGGTCGCGCTCCGGCCGCACCCGCGTCCTCCCTCGCCGCGTCCCGGCGCACTGCTCCCACCCCTCCCCGCCCCGGCCCGGTCCACTGCTTCCGCGCCCCGTCGGCCCCGTGCGGACCGGACTCCCCGTCCGGCCGTGCCCGGCCGTGCGCCATGATGGGTGCGGCGCGCCGCGGGGCGCGCCGACAACCGGAGAGGCGGCACGCGTGGGCTGGTGGATCGCAGGGGTCGGAGCGGGCGCGTGCGCCCTGGCGCTGGCCCCCTACGCCTGGACCTACCTGGCCAGCGCCGGGCGCCGCAAGGACCCCGGCGCCGTCCCGCACCGGCCCGTCGCCGTCGTCCTGGGCGCCGCGGCGTGGAAGGACGGGCCCTCGCCCCTGCTCGCCCGCCGCCTGGACCTGGCCGTCCGCCTCTACGAGGACGGCAGGGTCGGGCGGATCATCGTCTCCGGGGACAACCGCGAGGTCTCCGGACACGAGACCGACACGATGACCGCCTACCTCGTCGGCCGCGGCGTGCCCGCCGACCGGATCGAGGCCGACCGGTACGGCTACCGCACCTGGGACACCTGCGTCCGGGTGCGCGACCTGCACGGCGTCCGCGCGGCCACCATGGTCACCCAGTCCTTCCACCTGCCCCGCACGGTCGCCCTCGCCCGCGCCGCGGGGATCGACGCCGTCGGGGTCGGGGACCCCAGCCTCGGCGCCCGCCGCCGCTCCACCCTCATCGGCTACGCCCGTGAGGTCGGCGCCGCCGTCAAGGCCCTGCGCGACGCGGTGCTGCGCCCCGCGCCCGCGCACCAGGAGGCGTGACCGCGCCCCGGCGGGGGGCTCCCTCGAAGGAGTGGGAAGGGTACGACCACCCCTCGTCCCGGAGGAGGGCACGTGGTTCCCCGCGGGGGCGTGAGAAGGTCGACGCCGCCGCCGATTCGCGCGATCCGGCTGAGCCGGGATAATCGGGCCCATGAACGCGACCACGGACAACGACCCACACGACGGCGCGGAGAGCGTGGACTGGGCGGCGCTCCTCCCCGAGGGCGGCGAGCGCGTCCCCGGACTGCTCGCCGAACTCGCCGGGAGCGACACCGCACTGTCGGAACTCCACGACCTCGTCCACTTCCCCGCGCCCGGGCACGTCGCCGCGCCCAGGATCGTCGACTTCCTGGTCGACACCGCCTGCGCCGAGGGCACCCCGCCCACCGACCGCTGGCGTCCCCTGAGCCTGCTCCTGGAGCTGGTCGCCGGCCACCCGGAGGACCGCCTCCCCGAGGTCCGCGACCTCGGCCAGTGGCGCGACGAGGTGGCGTGGGCGACGTCCACCGACGTGGAGAAGGTGCGGGAGCAGTACCGCGCCTGGGCCGAGGAGGCCCCGGACGAGCAGCACCACCTCCGCATGCGCAACCGGCTCGCCGTCATGGAGCAGCCGAACGGCGCCGCACTCCTCCAGGCCGAGCTGGACACCTACGAGGCCGTCCTCGCCCGCGTCCCCGACCTGGTCACCCTCCTCAAGGGCGGCGTCAACCGCGGGGGCCTGGACCGGGCGGGGGAGTGGGTCAGCTATCTGCTCGCCTTCCTCACCGACGACTCCGAGCGGATCGCCTCCGAGATCACCGGAGCCTCCCAGGTCCTGCTCGCCAAGGACCTGCGCCCCGCCCCGCAGGCGCCCACGAGCCTGCGGGAGGTGATGAGCGGAGGGCTGGACAGCGGCGAGCCGCTGCCCGCGGAGCTGTTCGCCCTGGGCCTGGTGGCCGACGCCGCCGACATCGACACGACCGTGGCCCTCACCCACCAGATGGCGGGCGGGAACCTCTACAACTCCTTCGCCGCGTCGGTGTCGCTCGTGCTCATCCACGGGGAGGACACGCCCCGCGAGGCACTGCGCCGCATCGGCCGCGGCGGCGGGACCTCGATGGGCTACGCGGGCCTGTTCAACGAGTCGTGGCCGCACTGCGGCGGGCGCTCGCCGCAGGTCCTGGGCTTCCTGGCCCTGGGCCGCGCCGGGGGCCGCGCGCGGCGGCTGCGCCTGGACATGCTGCCCGGCCTGATCAAGGAGGAGGCCGACTCGCGCGCCCTGGTGACCGGTGTCGGCCTGGAGATCGTCCTCGGCCCCCGCACCAAGGGGCACAGCGCCGAGGAGCACGCCCGCGCCGAGTACGACGAGGAGACCCTCAAGGTGCTGTGGGCGATCGCCGAGCTGCCCGCCTCCGCGTGGGAGGACGAGGAGTTCACCGCGACGCTGGACGCCTGGGCGCTGCCGGACACCGCCGAGGAGTTCCGCGCCCTGGTGGGAGTGGAACCCGAGGAGGAGCGGGAGGACGAAGAGGCGCCCCCGGCCCCGGCCCCCGCTCCCCAGGCCCCCGCCCCGGGCGGCCTGTTCGGACGCCTCTTCGGCGGAGGCCGCTAGAGGTCCGGGGGCCGCCCCGGTCACCGGCGCGGCCCCCGGGCGTCATTCCGCGTCGGCGGCCAGGGCGTCGTCCACGGCGGTCTCGTAGCCCCCGAGGAAGGTCGGGTCGGGGCGGAACACCGCCGTGCCCAGCGCGGCGACCGCGGCGGGGACCTCGCGGACCCACCCGTACAGGGTGGCGAACCTGCGCTCCTCCAGGCTGGAGTCGGCCACCCCGACCGCGTCGATCCCCGCGTCCCGGCAGAGCCGCACCGCGCGCGGCAGGTGGAAGTCCTGGGTGACCACCGTGGCCTCCTCCACCCCGAACACCTCCCGCGCGCGCACGCACGAGTCCCAGGTGGAGAACCCGGCGTAGTCGCCCGCGATCCGGTTCTCCGGAACCCCGGCGGCCACCAGGTAGTCGCTCATCGTGTCGGTCTCGTTGTAGTGGTCGACGCTGTTGTCGCCGCTCACCAGCACGGCCTCCACCTTCCCGGCGAAGTACAGCTCGGCGGCGGTGTCGAGGCGGCGGGCCAGCAGCAGGGACGGCAGGCCGTCGGGGCGGACGCCGGCGCCCAGCACCAGGGCGACCGGGCGCTCGGGCACCCCCTCGGCGGTGTGGCGGTCGCCGGAGGTGCTCGCGACCTGCCACACGAACGGGAGGAAGCCCGCCACCACGGCGCACACGGCCAGCAGGGCGAGGCGCCGCAGGGGGCGCCGTCGCCGTTCGGGGCGTTCGGGGCGGTCGGGGCGGGTCTTCCCGCCGGTGTCGCCGGGGCCCTCGCCGGCTCCCGGTCCGGAGGCGCCGTCGCCGGGGGAGCCGTCGGTGCCCGGGGCGGCGCGCCCGGGGGCGGAGGGCTCCCGCCCGGCGTCGTCGGGTGCGGAGGTGCCGGACGCGGCGGGATCTGAGGTCGTCACGCCTGAGAAGACGCCCGGAGCGGCCGGAGAGTTCCGGCGGAGGGTAGGACGAGCGGGGCGACCCTGCGGGCGAACCGCCCCGGGCGGAAAACCCGGCTGTGCGCCGCCCGGACACCCCGTTAGAGTCGCCGCATGTCCTCACAGCCGCACCACGACGACCTGTCCCCGCGCCTGCGCGCCCTCGCCGACCTCATGCCCGGGAGCATGCGCGAGGGCTCCGGGATGCACGAGTACGACGGCAGGGTCGCCGACACGTCGCCCGACGGGATCCGGGACGCGCTGTCCCGGCTCGGCGGCGACCCCGTCGCCGACGCCCACGACGAGGCCCACCTGGCCGCGTTCGAGCAGGGGCTCCGCTACGAGCTGGGCGAACTCCAGCTGCACCGTTCCAACCCCCTCCACCACCTGGGCGAACTCGACGTCTCGGTCTACGACCGCGAGTACGCGCCCCGGGCGGAGCGCGACGCCGCGCGCGTCGCCCACCTGGCCGAGTGGCCGCGCGTGGTCGACAACGCCGTCGCCTCCCTGGACAGGGTCCCCGCCCCCGTCGCCGACGCGCTCCTGGCCGCGGTGAGGGGTGTGGCCGACGGCCTCCCCGACGATCTCCCCGCCGACGTCCTCGAACCCGCCCTCGCCGCACACGCCCGCCTCGTCGCCCACATGGAGCGGGCGGTCCGGAAGGGCCCGGAGAGCGCCCGGCTCGGCGCGGACGCCCTGAGCCGCCTGATGGGCACCGTCGAGGCGGCCGAGGTGGACCTCGCCGACCTCGCCTCCCGCGCCGACGCCGAGCGCGACCGCCTGCGGGCGGCCCTGGCCGCGGTCACCGGCCGGATGGCCCCGGGCCGCGACCCCATGGAGTTCGCCCGCGAGCTCACCCGGCAGTACCCGGCCGCCGACGGGGTCCTGGACGCCGCCCGCCGCTGGACCGGGCTCGCCGTCGAGTTCACCGCCGAGCGCGGGCTGGCCCCGTGGAGCGACGGCGAGTGCCGCGTGGACGTCTCCCCGCCCTCGCAGCGCTGGGCGACCGCGATGATGGCGTGGTCGGGCCCGTGGGAGGCCGACACCCCCTCCTTCTACTTCATCACCCCGCCCGACAAGGCGTGGAGCGAGGAGGAGGCGGGCGAGTGGCTGGAGATGTTCAGCCACACCACCCTGCCCGCCGTGAGCGTGCACGAGGTGGCGCCGGGCCACTTCTCCCACGGCCGCGCGCTGCGCAGGGCCCCCGGCCAGGTGCGCCGCGCCCTGCACTCGATGACCTTCGCCGAGGGGTGGGCGCACTACGCCGAGGAGATGTGCCTGGAGGAGGGCTTCGGCGAGTACGCCGCCGAACGCCTGGGGGACCCCGCGTGGACCGCGGACCACTACGAGGTCGGCGTGTGGGTGGAGGCGCTGATCCGCGTCACCCGCCTGTCGGTGGCCATCGGCATGCACACCGGCGGCATGACGGTGGAGGAGGCGGCCGCCCGCTTCGCCGAGGACACCCCGCTCCAGGGGCCCGCCGCCCTCTCCGAGGCCCGCCGGGCGACCTTCGACCCCACCTACGGCCGCTACACCTGGGGCAAGCTGGAGATCCTCGCGCTGCGCGAGCGCGCCCGCGAGCAGTGGGGGGAGGGGTTCGACCTGCCCAGGTTCCACCGGGCGCTGCTCGACCTCGGCTCCCCGCCGATCGGGCTCATCGGCACCGCCCTCGAACGCGGTTAGCGCCCGGGCAGCGCTGTGCGGAGGGGGCCGCGGGACCCCCCAATTTCCACGGTAGGGCGGGGGCCGCCCCGGCCGCCAGAGGTCCCCGGGGCCTGTGGACGGCCGGTCGGCCGCGGTGGCCGGGCCCGGGCGGCGGACCGCGTCCGGGACCCCGGCTCCGGGACCTCGGACCCGGCTCCGGGCCCGCGCCCGTGGTCCCGGGACACCGGACCCCGACCTCGGGACACCGGACCCGGGAGACCGGACCCCGGGCCCGCGGCCCGCCCC